>NZ_JABXWS010000109.1:0-13355 GCF_015594425.1 Novosphingobium sp. HR1a | reverse complement strand
GCCCGCAAACGCAACAAGCATCACTGACAACCATGACAAACGGGATTGTCACGATCGACAGCGACCGTGGTCATTACCTCCCATGGATATGAGACAGCCCTTTAACCGAGCCAGCGCGCTAAACCGTAGATCAAAATATTGATGGAGAAACGCAAATATTTTGCGGTTAATTGCTTTTAGTGGTCGAGCTCGAATTGATGCCCTGGTCTGTCTTGTCCGAAGCATCGGACATATCCTGCCCTTTGCCCGACACAAAGAATGCAGCGATCGGCACGGCGAGGAAAATCAGCAGCATGATCTGCTCCTCACTGAGAAGGCGATATTTGCTGAGGCAATAGAGAGCAAAGGCGAGCCCAGCGAACAGAAGCGTCCACAGTGCCCGTGACCAAGTGAATACGGCCTGTGTAGCAGCGTCGCCCGACATAAACCTCTTCATGCGGCATCCTCTCCCGTCGATGCTCGCTCGTAACCAGCCATCTTCATGGCCTGATGGAGGCAGGGTGAAAGAATGCGCGCCGCGTCGCAAACGAATGTTTTTGTAGGTTAAGCGCAAAAATTCTGAGGTTCGGGCGACGGGAAACAACATCACACGCAGGGGCGTTCGCAAAGCGCGAGTAGGGCGCGCCTATTCGTCCGCCATCAACTGAGGAGATGGCGCTTTCAGAGCCGCTTCGATCAGACGACGCACCTTCCCTCGGCATGCAACGTCCGAACCGCCTGCTGCAGCGGCTTCACGCCGGGCTCGTCGAACGAAACTGCGCATTTCAGCAAAGCTCGGCCGTCTATTCTGGCCTAGCACCGCGATGAGGGCAGGATAGATCCAGATCTGCGTTGCCATCAGTGCTTTCCTCCAGGAATGGCGGAGCGGCCCGGTTTCGTGTCGCGCGACGGCCCTCCCCCCTGTTCTTCCCGACCTACAAAATAGAGCAAGCCCGATCCAACCAAAGCGAATACGGTGGCCATCTTCACGAACTCACTGTGGCCCAAGGCAGCCAGCCAGGCGCCGCCAACTATGATGAGCAGAAGTGGCGCGCCCCAGCGCGGATGATGAGCGCGGGTCGCTAGCCACCAAGCCAGACAGGACAACGATACCGCGACCAGCAAGCTGCCCAACGTCAGGCCGACAGTCGTGGCCAGGATTTTCAACATCGGCATAGCGGCCTCCATCGACATCCCCTCCGCATCCCTCATTCTAATATATCGTGTTACGATATATTTACAAGGGTCCCGCTCATCGCTTCCAGCACTCAAGTCGGGCATCAAGACACGATGATCTGGTCATTATATGGCGCGCGCATCAGGTGCCGAAGCTACCGTCCAAACCATAGGAACGAACTGCGTTCATTCAGCGGCGAATTGGGGATGCCGCAGCGCCCAGATCGGCTCTCGTCCATCTGTCGCCGACTGATAGACGTCAGGGTAGCGGCTCAGTGCGGCATCGACGGCACCCGGATGAAAGGGGGCGTCGGGCTCGAAGCTGTCGAAGCCGCAACGCCGCATGAAGAATACCAGATCAACGAGCACGTCACCGATCGCACGGATTTCGCCTGTGTAGCCCGCCTCGCGCAATATGCTTGCGCTGGAAAAACCACGCCCGTCGCGAAACCGCGGAAAGTCGATCTCGACGAGCCGCACGCGGCCAAGTTCGGGTAACAAGGCGCGGACATCATCGCCCGCCTCGAGAAGCACTGAGGTTGCGTCCTTCTGATTGAGAAACGCATCCAGGGAAACTCCCGGCTCATCCGGTGCCGGATCGTCCCGGAAGCGTAACGGATCACCCATAAATAGCCTCCTTGAACGGATCCATGCCAACGCGGCGATAGCAATCGAGAAAGCGTTCACCTGGCTCGCGAATCTCACGATAGCGTTCGATCGTGCGTTCGACGGCATCGACGATCCCGGTCTCGTCGAAGCCCGGCCCGGTGATCTTGGCCTGCGAAACATCCTCGGCCCCGGACCCGCCAAGCAGCAACTGGTAGTTCTCTGTGCCCTTACGATCGACACCAAGGATACCGATATGGGCCGCGTGGTGATGACCGCAGGCGTTGATGCAGCCCGAAATCTTGATCTTGAGTTCGCCGAGGTCGAGCTGACGATCGAGATCGGCAAAGCGCTCTGCGATCTGTTGGGCGACGGGTATCGAACGCGCGTTGGCCAGGCTGCAATAATCGAGTCCGGGACAAGCGATGATGTCCGTGACGAGGCCGAGATTGACGCTTGCCAGCCCCGCCGCGTCCAGCGCCTGCCAGACCGCATGGAGATCCCGCTTGCGCACATGGGGCAGCACGAGATTCTGGACATGCGTCGAGCGCAGGTCATCGAAGCTGTAGCGTTCGGCAAGGTCGGCCACGAGCTCCATCTGCTCGGCTGAAATGTCGCCGGTTATACCCCCGTCGGGTTTGAGGCTGATATTGACGATGGCATAACCGGGCGCCTTATGTGCGGCGACCTGGCGATCGACCCATAGCGCGAAGTCGGGATCGGAGCGGTCGAGCTCCTCGGAAAGCCCGGTCTCGAACGGCGGCGGGTCAAAATGGGCGGCAATCCTGTCATACTCGGCCTGCGGAAAATCCCGGCCCAGCGTCAGGATGTGCTCGAACTCCATCTCCACCTGACGGCGGAACTCTTCTTCTCCCAGTTCATGGACAAGGATCTTCATCCGCTGCTTGTGGATGTTGTCGCGCCGCGCATGCCGGTTCCACACCCGCAGGATCGCTTGGATATAGGAGAAAATCTGGCCTGCCGGACAGAACCCCCTGATCGGGAAAGCGATAATCGGCGTGCGCCCCATACCGCCGCCAGCATAGACCTCGAAGCCCTGCTCACCGCTCTCGTTCTTGACGATGCGCAGCGCACAGTCGTGCCAGCGCAGCGCGGCACGGTCTTCCTGCGCGGCGATCACTGCGATCTTGAACTTGCGCGGCAGATAACTGAACTCTGGATGGAACGTCGTGGCTTGGCGGATCAGTTCGGCCCAGGGCCGCGGATCGCATATCTCATCGGGAGCGGCCCCGGCATAATGATCGGCCGAGAGGTTGCGGATGCTCTCGCCGCTCGTCTGGATGGCGTGCATTTCCACCGTCGCAAGCTCGGCGAGGATGTCGGGCGCCTCTGCCAGTTTGATCCAGTTATATTGGATGTTCTGTCGTGTCGTGAAATGACCGTAGCCTCGGTCATATTTGCGCGCGATATGCGCCAGCTTGCGCATTTGCCGCGAATTGAGCGTGCCGTAAGGCACCGCTACGCGCAGCATATAAGCGTGCAGTTGCAGGTAGAGCCCATTCTTGAGCCGCAGAGGCTTGAACTGGTCTTCGCTGAGATGGCCTTCGATCCGACGGCGCGTCTGGTCGCGAAACTCTTCGACCCGGGCATCGACCATGGCCTGATCATACTCGTCGTATTTGTACATATCAGCCTCTTACGCCCAAGGGAGCATCAGGATGGCATCATGATCACTCATGCACAAAATGACTTTTAATGCATCGATCCATCAAAATAATTGCTCGATAAGGCAGGTCGCTGCAGGTCAATAACCATGGGCCGATCGTTGCAAACCGGCATTGAGGGCAATCCCGGCCTTAACATGTCTGTTACATACAGGTATGGTTTGCAGATTGTTTCTCGGGAGTTTTGCGTGCGGCTGACACGCTACACGGATTATTCACTGCGGGTCTTGATTCACCTGGCCCTTCACGAAGAGCGCCTGTGTTCGATCGGCGAAATCGCGCGGGCTTATGATGTCTCCCACAATCACCTGATGAAGGTCGTCAACGCCCTGGCGCACGACGGCTTCATCGAAACCGTTCGCGGTCGCGCCGGCGGCATGCGTCTCGCCCGACCAGCGGATGAGATCACCGTCGGCGAGGTCGTCCGCCGCACCGAGGAAGGCTTCCAACTCGCAGATTGTTCCGGGTGTGCGCTGTCTCCCGCATGTGGACTGACCGGCGTGCTGGCGCAAGGCATGCAGGCGATGATGGCGGTATTCGATACCTACCGGATTTCCGATCTCCTGTCCGATCGTGAGGCCATGAAGCGGCTGATTAACCGCCAATCACCGCTCGGCGTCGGCATGGACTAAATGATACAGCTTGCGGGTTTCCGCGCAGGTCAATGCTCCGCTTCAAGATGCGCTGCGGCGCGATCGATGTTGACCCGATGGCTCTCGAGCATCTCGCGAAGATCGGCATGCAATGCCTCGTCACGAACCCTAGGGGTCAGAGATTCCAGTTTGCGAACCACCCAGGCTTGTCCGCGGTTGAGAAAGGCGAGCCTTTCAAGCGGATCAGGGATTGCCAACGCCTTCTTGTAAAAGGCGCCGGTCTTGCGTGAGGGCGCTGCGCCCAATCGCCTGATCTGCCTCGAGAGCATCGCGCACCAACGTGCTTCGTCGGCACGGACCGATCGCATCAGTTCGGCGTAGTCGGGATCGTTCGCCGACTTGGCGCTGGCGAGCGCGACGCGGGCGCCGGCCCGTTCGGCTTCCAGCAGTTCGTTGAGCGCCGCGAGGATCTCCTCGCGACCGACAAAGCCCATGTAAATGTCATCGGCTTCGCTGGCGTAGCAAACGGGTGACGATGGTTCGTTCACGGTCATGCTGTAATCGCCGCGGCCGCCTTGAGGCCGGCACGAATGCGGTCCATCACGCCCGGGTCGGCCTTTGTGCTGTGGACGACATAGGCCGAGTACGAAAATTCAGGACTTCCGGGGACGAGAGCGAGGCGGCCTTCCTCGAGATAGGAGCGGATGAAGCCTTTGCGAAAATAGCCGCTACCCCCTGTCGCCAGGATATAATCGAGCGCGAGCGGACCATAGCTTATCGAAACGACGGCGTTAGGCTGATCCGGGAAAGCGGCGTGATAGCTCCCGGCAAACTCCTCACCCCAATCGATCTGAACATGATCTTCCGGTGCGAGAGGGCTGCTGGTTGGCGTGGTCCGCACCAGGACCAACTTTTCCTCGAACAAGAGTTCGGCGATGATCCCCGGACGGCTCGGCGCGGCATAGAGCACCGCCATATCGAGTGAGCCATCCTGGACCTGCTCCATCAGGCGTTCGGATGTGTCGATATGGGTGCTTACCGCGATTTCCGGACATTCCCGACGCATCCAGAGCAGCCAGTGCCGCAGCAAGGGACTCCACAGACTGAGCTCGGCGCCGACCGTTACCACGGTCTCCCGTCCCGGCGGGAGCGCGACGGCGCGGCGCGCCCGATCCCAGACCTGCACTATGGTGGTTGCAAAGCGCAGAAACTGCTCGCCCGCCGGTGTCAGCTTCGCACCTGCCTTGTTGCGGATGAATACTGGCCGATCGAGCAGGTCCTCAAGCACCCGGATGCGGGCACTGACTGCGGTCTGCGTGAGGTGAAGGTTCGACGCAGCGTTCACAAAACTGCCGGTTTTGACGACTTCCAAGAATGTGCGCGCAACATTGATATCCATAAGCCATCATCCTTGCGCTCAATGCGCAATAATATTCATTTGCTTGCTTCATGGTAGCGGGCCGATGATGGGATCACAAGGCAAGACCCGTGTGATCGACCCTGGACAGGCACCAACAACCATAAGGCGTCCAACGGTTTGGGCGAACTTTCAGATGAAACCTTTAGGCCGCTTCACGCCCGAACCGCCGCCGCCGCGGGCCGAAATCTGGAAAGTCAGCATAGCGCTGGCGTTGCTGGTTTTAGGGATAGGCATAGCACTTTTCAGTTTTTACGACGGTGGTGCGATCAGTGACGATGTCTTCGTTGCCGTGGTGGTCTTCGTGATCGCGGTTTGTATCGGTGTGATCCTCTCTCTCGATTGGGAACAAACGGCACATCGCCGAGTGCGTCAGCCCTGGCAGGAAGTGCCCCCTCCGTTTGACTTCATTGCGCTGTGGTCATCTGAAGACCGACAGCCGTCGGGTGAAGATGCCCCTAATCTTCAGGAAACCTGCCGCCGCAAACCGCCTCCCTCGTCACGGACAAAGCTGCCGTGAAGGCTGACAACGATGATGACCGACAAGCGCGTGGACCAGAGCGCCCGCCCTCCATGTCCGGGCTCTATCTGATTTTCGCCGCAAGCATCGCCTTCGTCTCGATCCGCCTTTTTGTCGATTTGCTCCGCCAAAACGGCTTCGTCGCCGAAGGGGACGGCAATGGGATAGTGCTGTTCGCCATGCCGATAGCCCTCCTCGTGATCGTGGGGCTCGGACCGGGAACCCGGCGCTAATTTATATCCAATATCTTTGCTGATAAATAATGATAACATTCGTTTGTATGATGCTTCGTCCATCTCCACATCAGATCTGCGATATGAAGGAGTTCCCATGGCCATTCAGCTCGGGCAGATCGCCCCCGATTTCGAGCAGGACAGCACGCACGGTCGCATCAGCTTCCACGATTGGCTCGGCGGAAGCTGGGGTGTCCTGTTCAGCCATCCCAAGAATTTTACGCCGGTCTGCACGACGGAACTGGGCGAGGTTGCCAAGCTCCGGTCCGAATGGGACAAACGCAACGTCAAACCCATTGGCCTCTCGGTGGATCCGGTCGAAGCCCATCACAAATGGGAGCTCGACATTCACGAAACCCAAGGGACGAAACTCGACTTCCCGATGATCGCGGATGCCAACACCAAGGTGTCGGCGCTCTACGACATGATCCACCCCGAGAGCGACCCGACGGTCACTGTCCGTTCCGTCTTCGTCATCGATCCGTCACGCAAGGTGCGGCTGATCCTGACCTACCCGCCTTCGACCGGTCGGAATTTTGCCGAGATTCTCCGTGCCATCGACAGCCTTCAACTTACAGATGCCCGTAGCATCGCAACGCCCGTCAACTGGGAACCTGGCGAGCCGGTCGTCATATCGCCGAAGCTGTCGGACGAGGAGGCATCCCGGCAGTTCCCACAAGGCTACAAGACACTGAAGCCCTACCTTCGGGTCGTCGATCTGCAGGCTCCCGGGCAATGAGGCAATTGGAGGAGAGTGGAAAAAGACAGACCGCCGCCGACGGAGCAGACGACGGCGGCCTCTCCGACCTGTTGGCCCGCAACCGCGTATGGGCTGACGCCAAAACCCTGATCGATCCCGGATTCTTTAAACGGCTCGTAGGCCAGCAGCGGCCACGCTACTTCTGGATCGGCTGTTCGGACAGCCGGGTGCCGGCCACCGAAATCGTCGATCTCGATCCCGGCGAGATGTTTGTTCATCGCAACGTCGCCAATCTCGCCACGCCGAGCGATCCTAACTTCGCCGCCGCCTTGGAGTTCGCGGTCGATGTTTTGAAGGTCGAGCACATCATCGTCGTGGGCCATTACGGGTGCGGCGGGATTCAAGCGGCAATGGCACCGGACAGGGACGACGCGATCGGGCTTTGGCTCGCACCGGTGCGTGAGCTCTATCAAACAGTCTGCTGCACCCCGGATACCAATGCAGACCGTTTGTGCGAACATAATATCCGCGCCCAGGTGAAAGCACTCGCAGCCAACCCATTGGTCGTTCGGGCCTGGGCGCAGCACGCTTCGCTAACACTTCACGGTTGGGTCTACGCCATTGGAGACGGCCTCCTCCAACCGGTCTGCTCACCCGTCAGCCGCGACCCCGATGAGGCAGTTCTGGTTGTAGGCGCGTCATGAACGCCGTGCGCGCCCTGCGCCGCGTGAGGGCGATTGGTCACGACGACAGCCTCGTCGACGCCATCTCCGCGTGCCAGGGCGCGTGTGAACCCGATCGCGACATCGATTCACGGATTGCGCTGGCCGTATTTCCGGCGCTGCGCAGTTTGACCGTTATTGCTCCCGGAGTCTGGCTGCAGGACGACGGAAGCCACGTTCGGGCACTGCTCTACACGGCGACTTGCCGCGCTGCCGCTATGTTGGTGCCACCCGGCTATTGGATCGAAGCCGGCCCCGAGGGGACCACCGTGGTGGGCGAGCTTGGCCAATGGACAGCCCATCACCCGGTTGGGGCAATCGCCCTGTGTATGGCCGCGCTCTATGCGCGAAGGGCAGAACTGTCCTATGCACATTGACAGCCCTCACCAAACACCATTGCAGCGCCCTGTGCCGCTGCATCAGCAATGATCCCGCAGCCCTCATCATCAGGACCGTCCTACAGGCTTATCTGCGCCGGATGGGGTCACACTCGTCATCACGCGGCGGCCGAAACGATTTCCGGCGCTATTTCTGCTCAAGGAGACAAGCGATGGCTGATCAAAGCCGCAATGCTGTAATAGCCCAATCCGACCTTGAGAGGCTCGTCTTCGAATTGCCTCCCCTGCCCTATGGGACCAAGGATCTCGAGCCTGTCCTCTCGGCGGAAACACTGGAGATCCACCACGGCAAACATCACGCACGCTACGTGGAAACGCTCAATCGGCTGCTGGCCGAGCAGAATTTCTCGGCCCACACGCTCGAGGAAATCATCCGTATCGCGCACGGCAGCGGCGCGAAGGGCGTCTTCAACAATGCAGCCCAGGCATGGAACCATAGCTTCTTTTGGGAGAGCATGGCGCCGAAAACGGTTAAACCTGCCGGGCTGCTCGCCAGCGCCATTTCGTCCGAATTCGGGAGTCTCGAAACGCTCAGACAGCGTTTTTCCGCTGAAGGAACGGGCCATTTCGGATCGGGCTGGGTCTGGCTTATCGCGAAGGGCGGCAAGCTCGAGGTGCTCTCGACCCACGACGCGGGTAGTCCGATCCTTGAGGAAGGGGTGACGCCGCTGCTTGCTTGCGATGTGTGGGAGCATGCCTACTACATCGATTACCGCCAGGATCGCGCGGGCTGGATCACGTCCTGGTGGAACAGGCTCGCAAATTGGAGCTTCGCCGAAACGCAGTTTGACGCAGCGATCGGCCAGCGCAAGCCGTGGCGCTATCCACCATCACAGACCGCCCGTTGAATAAGGAGGAGAAGTAAATGCTCGTTGACGTTTTGGCTGGCGATAGCAGTTCCCCAGCAGCCCGGGGCAGTTTTCACTTCGCGCGGTCACCCCAGGCAGGCGAAGAGATCGAGATCGACGGAACGGTCGTCGTCGTGACGCGGGCCTGGCATCGGCCCAGCATCTATTACCAGGGTGCCAAGTTCGCGATTCTCGTCGAGGAACCTGTCGCTGACGCCCAAGTGCGTCCAGAAGTCCGAGATCACGCCGACATGGCGGTTTGAGTAGACGCGGAGAAGGGCGATGTCGCCCTTCTCCGCGCTCAGTCAGGCGGCGAGCAATTCGTCCGCCGGACCGAAGAATTCGTAATGAATGCGGTCGGATGGGACGCCAGCCAGCGACAAGGTCGAGACGGCGTGCCGCAGAAACGGGCGTGGTCCGCAGATATAATAATCAGCCTCAGCCAACGGCGTATTGGCAGTCAGCCATTCGTCGGTGATGATACCGGCGACGTCATAATCCTGCCCTGCGACTTCATCTTCCAGCGGGGTCTGATGGAAATCGGTTACGGTGATCGACTTGTTCCCCCCAGCGAGAGCGCGAACATGATCGCGCATTGCATGCGTATCGCGGTCATGGGTTCCATGGACATAGTGCACGGGGACTCTGGCGCCGCCTTCGGCAAGCGTTTCGAGCATCGCCACCATCGGCGTCAGGCCCACACCGCCCGACAGGAGGATCACCGGGCGTTCGACATGCGCTGCCAGGAAGAATTCGCCTGCCGGCGCCGCCACTTTGAGCACCGTGCCCGGTTTGGCGTGATCATGGAGCCAGCCCGACGCAAGGCCATGCGGTTCGCGCTTGACCGAAATGCGATAGGTCTCGCGGTTGGGGGCTGCTGAAATCGAATAGTTGCGCTTGACGGGCGGATGCCCCGGAATTTCGAGCCAGAAGGTCAGATACTGCCCCGGCTTGTGCCGCATGACGGCCCCGCCATCGACGGGGCGCAGAATAAAGGAATTGATGACGCTGCTCTCACGCACGACGTCCTCGACGCGAAATTCGCGCCAGCCATTCCATCCGCCGCTCGCGTCCTTCTGCTCCGAGTAGACCCGTTGCTCGCGGGCGATCAGGATGTTGGCCAGGAACCAGTAGGCTTCGCCCCAGGCAGCAAGAATTTCATCGGTCGCCGCATCGCCCAGCACTGCCTTGATCGCCCCCAGGAGCGCCTCGGCAACGTGCGGATAATGTTCAGGCAGAATCTGCAGGCCAACATGCTTCTGCGCGATCCGCTCAACCGCCGGCGCGAGCGCACCGAGATTTTCAATGTTGCTCGCATAGGCGAGAATAGCGCCGGTAAGCGCGCGTGGCTGCGAACCGGCGTCGCCATGATGCGACTGATTGAAAAGGTCACGAATTTCCGGATTCTGGAACATACGGGAATACATCTCGTGCACGATGTCGAGGCCATGGGCTTCGAGTGCGGGCACGGTCGCCTTGACGAGCGCTATGGTCTGATCGCTGAGGGGTTGCGTCATCAACTTCTCCTTTTTGCATGCGTTGGAAATCTCGGAATGTCAGAGCCCGGGCTTGTGATCGTAAAAATCCACCCGCATCTTCATTGGCCCTGTCGGCGTTACGAAATGCGGTTGCTGGGGGAGGAGCAAACCAGGCTGGTCCGGCGTCAGGACGATCTCCGAAGGTGGCTCGAGGTAGGTTAGTCTGAGTTCGCCTTCGAGAACCCGGATCACGCCCCAAATACCTGCCTTCGTGTCATGTCGCGCGCGCAAGGCAGCCGGCAGCGTATCCTGATTGAACACCGGCGTGGAACGATAAGGCAAGTTGTCAGTCATGGGCTTGCACTCGTCGCTCGGGCGCATCCGCCTGTTTGGCTCTAGTGCCCGTTGCGGCACCCCGCCCTTCCAGTTGGAAGAACATCGCGAGTTGCAGGCTCTCGGCGATCCGCCTCGCCTTCGCCTGTAGTGCCGCGGCCGCTTCTGACGTCATCATGTCATTGGTCGTTTGCACCCAGAGCGCGAGCCACCGCTCGAAGAGCGCGGGCGTTATCCTGGCCTTATGCTTCAAATGGGCCGGCACCGGTTGCCCCTTGTATCGGCCACTGGTGAGCATGACGGAGGACCAGAACGCAGCCAGCTTCCCGAGATGCTCCGGCCAGTCGTCGATCGCATCGTTGAAAATCGGCCCAAGTTCGGGATCAGCGCGGATCCGCGCGTAAAATTCCTCCACTAAGGGAAGCAGGTCTTCTTCCCTGATTTTCGAGACACCGTCCACGACTCGCGCTCCAATCATGCATATATAATACATCTATCATTATTGCGCATAAACGCAAGGCTAGCGTATATTTCCAGGTCGTCGGTCGCGGCGATGTACACAGCCTGAGATCGGGCCTTCACCCGCGCAGAGCGCGGTGAACGCCTCGTTGAAGTCCGTAACCGCATCGTGCTTCTCGGCCTCGGCCGTACTGCGCCCAGGACGAAAGGACCACGCCTCGATGCAAGCAGATTACCCGATGACGCACTTCTGCGTCTGATCCAAAGCCATGCCGATCCGCATGTCGTCGCCACCTTGCGGGTCGAACGACAAAGGCGACTGCAAACAATAACGGGGCCGAAACCGTAGCAGCGGCTTCGACCCCGTCGATTGAATGAGACCCATGCATTACCGTGGATCAACCAGAGCAACGCCTGAACGTCGACTCCGGCTCCATCCATAATAGATCGCAATGGGTCAATTTAAGATGAACGAACCTGCATGGCTCGTTCCCGCGCATTAGCGCACATCACCCGAAGGACATCACCCGAAGGACAAACCTATGACTATCTCGTCTCTCTCAGCCCGCCGCCGCCATCTCACCTCGTTCGAGAAGTGCTATGCCGTCGCCTGTCAGCTTCGCGACACCACCGGCGCCGACCAGTTCGTCGTGCGCACCGACAACCCTTTACAACCCTTCCGCGTCTCGCGGCATCAGCCGAGCGAGCCGGAAACCATCCTTGCGCTCGTAGCCTGAGCGCTCAATTCCAGACCGTCTGATCCGCCACCAGTTCGGCGGGGGTTTTGCCGGCGACCAGATTTCGCGCCGAGACATGCAGCAGTTGCGCCCCCGATTCCCGAACGGCCCGAGCCATGTAGGCACGACGGTTGGCGAGGATCGCGAGCCAACGCGTATCCTTCACGGTCTCTTTCAGATCCCGTTCGCAGGTCAGATACCACAGCTTCATCTGCAGCGGGTTCTTGTCCTTGAGGATCTCCTCAAAGGCCAGATAGCCCTCGCCATAGCGCACGCCCTTGCGATCGTCGTTCCACAGGTCGAAATAGGCATCGGCCATTTCACGGGTCGCGAAATATCCGGCATCCAGGCTCTCACCCATAAGGGCTCCCGCCAGCAGCCGGCGAACAGGTCGAAGTTCGACATCGTTCACCGCGTCCATCAGGGGCAGATCGTAATCGTACCCTTCTAGTACGTCCTTCATCTTCATAGGTTGTCCTCCTTCGGTGAGACCTATGGACGGGTTCGAACATTAAGGGAACGTCCTAGTCAAGGCTCATGCGGTCATTCAAATGACCGGGGATTTCATTTTCGAGAACTTAGGTCTCTCATGAAATTAACCGTTCGTTAGGAATTGAAACTCAAAACTCGCCCCGGCGAGCGAGAAGCAGTCTTGTTCCCCGCCGGTCTGGCAATCCCGATACCCCCTGTCCCATAATATTTGCCAGACCGGCAACCCGCACCGCGAGCGGTGCAGTCACAAGGCCCCATGGCACCTTGAGAAAAGTGGGCCGTGAAGGTTAGGTTGTTCGCGACATGACCGGAGATCTTGTATGAAAGCCGCCCTCCCCTTGGCCATCCTGTTCACTGTCGTCCCTATGGCCCTGGCGGTGGCCACCACTCGCGCCTCAGGTGTCTTCCAGCTTCGTCCAGCTGGCGCACCGCCGCTCACACGTTATGAACGCTGGAGGCGTTTTGCACTTCTCAACTGGATCTGGCTGCCTCTCGCCGTTGCCGTGCCCTACGTAGTCTACAACTACATCACTGGCCAAAATCCCTGGATGCTTTTGATGGTGCTTTCCATCAGTGGCTTATGTCTCAGCATGGTCGGACCCGCGCGCATTGCATGGCTGATTGGAGGGCTACTTGCAGCTTGCCTGATCTATTCGTCGCTCATGCACATATGACCCGACTATATCTCTCCGAGACGGACCTTACCTCGCCTCTCCACCAGGCGCTGGCCGTGAACCTTGGTACTGCCTGCGCTTCGCGCAAGTTGACCCAAGGAGAACTCTCGGAGCGATCCGGTGTCGCCGCCTCGCACATCTCCCATATCATGCACGGAAGAGCGAACCCCACCCTCTCAACCCTGCAGAAAATGGCGGATGTGCTTGAAGTTACCGTGATCGATCTTCTCACGCCAATCTCTGAAAAGCCACGCCATCCTGAATGAAGCGTGCGGCTAAACGTCGCCAGCGATCGATCCCCGATC
>NZ_JABXWS010000108.1:0-14424 GCF_015594425.1 Novosphingobium sp. HR1a | reverse complement strand
CGTGTTGCCTCACGAAGAAATGTTCCCGAGCAACGCGACCGTTGCCTCACGTAATTGTTCCTTACAGGCCCTCGCGCAGCAATGCCATTGCATGTGACGGATTGCCGTGCAGCTGAGCCGTAGGCGAGGCGGAACGGTAATCCGTCACATGGCCGTGAGGATGGTTTCCGTGTCGCCTGGCGCGGCGCTGGCCAGCCCGGAAGAGTGGCTGAACACCAGCGCTCGCGCGTGTTCGGTGCGCCAGCCTTTCAGACGGCGCTGGATAGTCCGCAGGAGGCCGTCCGGGTAGATGTTCGGCTGCTCGGCTTGCAATTTCTCCAGTAACTCCCGCCCGGTACGCCAAGGCTCGTCTTCGAACCAGGCCTTTAACTGGTCGGTAACCTGAAGCAGTGGATCCGGTCGACGCCGTTCTCGCTTGCGCGGCGCTTTATCAACCGCCGTGGGCCGCGCCTCACCATTGTGCCATAAAACTTTCAGGCTCGAGAGGAACGCCCCCAGCGGTGGGGGGGAGGTTTCGGTGGGATCTGCCAAGACGACGGCGTCGGCCAGGACCACCAGTTTCTGCTGCGCGGTGCGGATGTCTCGCAGCAGTCGAACCGGATCCAGTCTGGCGGCGAGGTCCCGTAGCCGTTCGCGTGTCTGCTCGCTGGTCCGCGGGTCATCCATCAAACGCTGGAACGGTGTCGCGGGAGCGTGATAGCGCTTGTGGACTTTGGCGCCGTCGCGGCGCTTCTCCGCCAACTTGAATGAGGGCTGGAAGAAGTTCACGAACAGGCGCGCCGCCGCATACAATTCGGCGAGCAACCCAGCTGCTTCCAGTCCCTCAAACCGGCGATAGCCCACCAGACGGCGTACAACCGAACCGTTCTTCTGCTCGACCCAGGCCTGATCGTTCTTGCGATAGGGGCGGCAGCGGGTAAACGCGATTTCCGTCGTCGCGCAGTAATCGCGCACGGTTTCATTGATGAACACGCTGTCATTGTCGGAATCAAATCCCAGCAACGGGAACGGCATCAGCTTGCGCAGCTCCTTGAGTACCTCCACCAACAACGTTTGCTCGCGCACCAGCAACGGTGCGCATTCGGTCCAGCCTGTCGCGATATCCGTCAACGTCAGCGTCCAAGTCCAACTCCCTTTCGCCACCGGACCGCTATGAGAAACAAGGTCGGCCTCCATATGTCCCGGCGCCGGATCTCCCCAATCGCTGAATGTTCGGATCGGAACACTGCGCCTAAGTTCAGATCCCGCCACGCCGCGACGCCGGACCTTATGGCTGTTCCCTTTCGCGGTCTGTAAAACACGGTCAATCGTGGCCGGGCTCATCTGCAACAAGCTTCCTTTGATCGCCGGATCGAGATCAAGATGGCCATGGCCCTCCATCGCCTCGATCAGAATCGGGATAAGCGGCCGAAGTCGCTTGCCGCACAGGCGGTCGCTGGCCTCCCACAATACGAGCAACGCTCCGCGCACCGCCTCGTTGTAAATTCTCCGCTCGGGTCGCGTCGTTTCCCTGATCAACGGCTCCGCCCGCAATAGTCTCATTGCATGCTTCCGGTGGAAACCTGTGATCGCGACGAATTCGTCGAGAACCTTGCCCTTGCTCGCGCGATCGGCCGAGCGATACCGCTCGCCGACTGCTTCAATCAATTCCCTGCGCGTCGCCATGCTCACCTTCCGCATCGTTCCCTCCCGGCCAATGCCGGGAGCAGTTTAGATGAGGCAACGGCAGGTTTGCCGGGAGCATTTCAGGCGAGGCAATGCGGCACTGATCGACGCGCCGCGACAATCACATTCTCATCCTGATTGACGCGCAATCATCATCCAGTTTGTCGCGCTACACCCGATCCATCATTCCGAAAGGATCTGTGACATGGAACCACTGCGCCATCTCGATCGTGACACGCGCCGCGCGCGCCTGCTGGCAGCACGGACCCGCCCTGTCGGCGGGATCAATCGGCGAGGCATCTCCACCGGACACTGGGATCGCGGTGACGTCGTCCGTCAGTTCCGCGGTGGGAACGGCTCGTGGCTTGGCCTTGCTGCCTACGGAATTACGGATCGGGGTAATAAATAGACAGCGAGACCTCGCGATCGACACTTCAAAAAAATTCTCCTCCCGCTACTGGTCGCTAAAGCAGCAACATGGGGGCTAGAACAAAATGCTACATACTCGCTTGGTTTTGGCGAGCGCAGCCATTCTGCTTGCAGGTTGCAACTCCAGCGCACCATCAAATGTAGATAGCCCCTCAACTGATAAAACTGACGCACCGCAGGAGTTTTCCTTCCGTGACCTGGTGCCTGGGAAAACAAGCTATAACCAGGCGCTGGAGATCAAGGCCGTTTACGCCTGCTCGGACGGAATCGATGGCGGCCACAGCTGCATGTTCGCCAAAAACGAAGTGGCCGGTATCACGGCAAGGGGTAGCGACGTCATCTTTCGTAAGGATGGAAAGCTCGACTGGTTCTCAATCAAGATAGACCCGTCAGACTATGACGAAATTCTTCGCGTTATTCGTCCTATTTACGGCGATCCGTGTCTGGAAGAACACAAGACGCTACAGAATGCTTTCGGGGCAACTTTTGCTGGCGATGAAATGCGATGGTGCTTTTCACAAGGTAATCTCTCATTCCGACGACATGCTAAAGACAATGCAACACGAGGCGAGTTCGAGTTTTTTGTGCGTGACGATAGCCCTCCATCACCGGTTCCTACCACAGCTTCAGAACTGTAACAGTTAGCAGTAGGGGTCATCTCGCCTGCGGCGAGACCGGGCTCTAGTCGCCTGCGGCTCCCGGAGCCCCTGCGGGTCTCCGCCCTGCGGGTAACGATCCCTTGCCCGGGCGCCCTGCCCTCGCCGCCAGCGAGCCTGCAACGGGCCTCAGAGCCCCGCGCCGCGATGAGGCCCCCTCCCCCCCGTCAGCCCTCCACGGCGGCTCCTGGTCTACGCACAGCGCCAGTAGCCTGCGGCTGTTGTCGTCCCCTTCGGTGCCGGTTCCCTCGTCTATGCTGGGGACCGGCGAGGACGCCGATCCCCAGCACCAACCTCGCGCCAGGTCATTCACCACAAACTGCGCCACCCCCGCCAGTGTCCCGGCGTCGCACACCGGGTTGCTCAATCAAAAGCTGCCTCCAACCAAGCTGCGCTAGCCGGTCCGCGCTGGCTGGCTTTTGTCTGCTGGTCGCAGACAGCCAGCGCGGACCGGCAAGCTCCGCTAGGTCGCAGCGCGACGTCTTTTGATCGAGCGATCCCCGGCGTGCCACTTGGGACACAGGCGAAGGTGGCTCCGTGTGCGGTGAATGACAACCGACCCCTTTGCGCTCTGTTGGTCAGTAATGACGGCCCTGGCGGGCCGAAGTTTCCTTGTAATGTCGCTGCCGCGCCAACTATTTAGGCTCAGATTCACCATGTACGGTAAATATCTGTCAAGAAATCAATGCATTTCAGTATTTTGGGTTTAGCGAGTAGAATTAATGTGTCGGAAGGGAAGGGGAGAAGCCCCGGACCAAAGGCAAGGGGATAGGCCCCGCACTATAGGAGCAATACTCATGAACATCGGTTCTTTCGCCCTCAAGAACGGCCAGATCATCGGTTCCATCGCAACCGCGACCATCGACCTTCACCGTCTCGGCCTTCGCCCGGTCGACAGCAGCAACGACAAGGCACCGTTCTACGAAATCATGGCTTGGAACGGCAAGCGCTGGGCGCAGATCGGCGCACTGTGGGAAGCGACCAGCAATTCGACCGGCGAGGTTTTCTATCAGGGCCGCTTGGATGACCCCAGCCTGCCCGAGCCGCTTCAGGTGATGCTCTTTGGCGACGTAGAAGAAGGCTTCCGCGTGGTCTGGAACCGCCCGGCCCCCGTTCGCCAGAACATGGACGGAACCCGCCAGTCCCGTCGCCGCCAGCGTGATGACAGTTTCGGTGAAGGCAACGCAACCGAAGATGGCCGTATCACGCAGGACGAAGAGGATCACATCCCCGCGTTCTAAACCCCCGTCGGGAAGGGAGAGAGCTGGAACCCCTCTCCCGACCCTTTCGCTATCCCCTGCCAAGGATGAGTTATCATGACCAAGGAAACGAACAGCCGCAGCTATAGCAGCTTTGCCGACCTCGCCAAGGCCATCGGCACCACGCCCGCCGAACTGCGAAAGCAGTATCTGGACAAGGCGATTGCCGACACCATGAACGGCGAGCAGGAAGCCGGAACCGCAGCCACCCCCGACGAGCTGGCAGCACTGGCGCGGGAGGCAGAGATTGCCGACATGATCGCGCAAGATTCCGTGCTCGACAGCTTCACCGAGGCATTCGGCGACGTGACCGCGCTTTCCATCCTCGACATGGGGGGCGAGCGGCAGGAACTGGACATGCCCGAGCCTGCCGAGGCGCAGGCAGAATGTCACGCCATCATCAACACCATCTTTGACCTTTTCCGCGATACCCGCCTTGAGCCGAGCGCGCAGGCGATCGCATGGGGCATCGTCAATTCGTTTCACTACGAAGCGGAGAAGCTGGCCCGCGAGGAGGACACGCTTTGCCGTGACCTGAAAGACCGGATCGAGCAGGACGACCGCAGCGAAATCTATGCAACCGAGATGGAAGATTTGCAGGTCCGCGCGCAAACCAAGATGGAGCAGCGCGCCGCGATCGAATGCATGCGCGACTATGCCGCCAACTGCTACCGTTCGCAGACCGGCCGCCCATGGAGTACCGCGCGCGGATCGAGGGTTTCGAGCGTCACCACCGCAAGCCAGATCGCATCGGCCGATTTCCTCAAGGCGCGCGCGGCCGCCTTGCGCGAGAAGCGCAACCCCACCGGCCCGCTTGTCGTCTTTTCCGGCGGTCAGGAATGGCACGACTACCAGCAGCTTTACGCCCGCCTTGACCAGATCAAGGCCCGTATCCCGAGCATGACGCTTTGCACCACCGGCCAGCGCAAGGGATGCGACGCCATCGCCGCAGCTTGGGCCGCACAAGCTGGCGTGCCGATTGTCACTTTCGCCCCGAACGCCCAGCGCTTCGGAAAGAGCGCCGGTTTCAAGCGCAATGACCAGCTTGTCAGCCTCCGGCCCGTCGAAGCCATCATTTGCCAAGGCACCGGCATTCAGTCGCACTTGCTCGACGAACTGAAGGACGCGGGCGTTCCCACCCATGCCTTCCGCTACGATGCACAGGCCCCCATGTCCGCCGACGCCAAGCGGCAGAATTGGGGATGAGATAACAGGGGCGGACCAGCGCCGCCCCTACCCTTTCCTTGGCAGGAGCATCGGGCCAGCATCGGGGGACTTCCCCGGCGCTGGCCCTTTGTCGTGCCCTTGTGCCAGGTGGGGGAAACCCTACGGTTCCCCCCACGCCAGGCCGCCGCGCACGCCGCCGCCAACATCGCCCCCGCCGGGGCTCGTTGGCGACGGCGCGCGCGGCGGCCTTCCCCCCTCCGGTAGAGGGAGCTGCCGCAGGCCAGACGATCGGCCCCGCGCCGCTCGACCTGGCCCCGAGAAATCGAGGGCGGGGGAGCGCGCGCCGGGCATCGAACCCGGCGCGCGCTGCTGCCGCGAGCATGAACCCGGAACCGCGCCAGTCTGCCAGCGCCGCAGCTTACGTTTCGGGACAATCGGGACCGCCCTGCCCTTCCGCCTCACGGCGGCCCGGTGCCCACCGGAAACCGGAATCATATCCGCACCGGACGAACGCAAGAACAGACCGAGGCTCCAACAACGATATGTCAGCTACAGTAGCACACCCTACGCAACGTGGTTGCAGGATTATGGCGGTATTACAATGGGTTGTGGCAATATTTAGTGTAATCCCAATCACTCCCATATGTAATCCCATTCACACCCATTGCTATTTATTAAAAATATCAGTCGCTTGGCTGGGTTTACATGGGGTTACATGGACCTTTGGCACCCAAATAAACTTGCTATCCGTAGGGACCGCGAGTAGTAAATGACCGCTTTCCGCAAAAGCTCACCATCCCCTCATTCGAGAGGGTGGTTTGAAAATGAGAAGTACCCAGCGATCCGTAAGGTTCGACAAACACGATCTTGACCGGCTCGACGCGATCGCTGCCGACCAAGACAGATCCTTTGCCGATCTCGTAAGGTTCATCGTCAAGCGTCACCTGGACGGTGGCGTACTCGATAATGCCAGCCACCTTCGACTAGCGAGAGTGTGTGAGTACACACAGGCTGCCGTCGATACGATCCTGCGCGAAGAACACCCCGATCATCGGAAACTCGTCCTAGAGGAAACGACCCGTCGCATGGAGCGCTATCATGGCGCGTAAGGACGGCAAAAAAGACCGCGAAGACATTCGCGACGACGGTCGGCCCGTCCCTCTCAAACACCATTCCGCGCGCGGTGACACCCCCCGTAACAACGGCAATTTCGTGCGTGGGAGCCAGTTGCTCAACACCCAGGTCATCATGTGGCTGCAGGGCGCAAAAATGCCCTTCCTCATGTGGCTCGGAATCTTCGCCCTCTCCTACTTCACGATCCTGTCGTTCACGCTCGACGAGAACAACTTCCAGCTCATCTGCATGCGCGTGCTGTCGTGGCTTTGGGACTGGTGTGCCCTCGATCCCATGAAGCAGGCTAACCTGCAGCTTCCCGACCATACCGTGCGGCACACATTCATGGGATACGTCCCCTATGTGCCCGAAGTAGCGCTCGCCTGGCACAAGGCGATGCGCGGCATTATAGGCTCGGCTCTTATCGCCTCCTTCGCGACCATCCCGGCATCGATCTGGTACGTTGATTTCTCCCGCCGCCGGGGCGGCTCAATCATGGAAGAACGCCACGAACGCGGTGCGATGTTGGTGGACCGGGATCTGCTCTACAAGGAGATCAGCCAGCACAATCAAACCAAGTTCGTCGAAGAGGCCAAAGACCTCTTCCCGGACCTGTCAGCAAAGGAAGTCCTTGCCCTACCCTTCGCGGCTCGCAAGGCAGCTGGAATACACCATCCCTACCACATCGCTGGCATCCCCTACCCGCACCGGCTCGAGCAATCCCACACCATGCTGCTGGGCACTACCGGCACCGGCAAAACGACCGTCCTGCGTAAGCACCTGGAACAGATGCGTGAGCGCGAAGACAACGCCGTCGTGTTCGATCTTACCGGCGCTTACGTCGAGGCGTTCTACGACCCCGAGAGAGACACGATCCTCAATCCCATGGACGTGCGCTGCCCGGCCTGGTCGATCTTCAACGATTGCCAAACCTACAGCGAGTTCACGGCCGCAGCCGCCGCGCTGATACCCTCCGATGGCGGCTCGTCGGAACCGTTCTGGGCCCTCGCAGCGCGTACCCTCTTCATCGAAATGTGCATGAAGCTGATCGAGAAGGGACAGACCTCCAATCAGGCCCTTGCGGACAATCTGATGACCGCCGACCTCAAGCAGGTCCACAGGCACCTCCAGAAGACGATTGCAGACCCTCTGACCGCCCCTGAAGCGGCGCGCATGGCGGAATCAATCCGCGCTGTCTTCAACACCAATGCGCAGGCGCTACGCTTCCTTCCTGACGATGGTAAGCCCTACTCAATCAAACAGTGGATCACTGGCGAGAAGCAGCCCGGATCGATCCTCTTCATCACCTGCACGTACACCGATCTCGAGATGAACAAGGCCCTCCTGACCCTGTGGTCGAACCTTGCCATCCACTCGCTCATGACCATGGCGCACACCCGCAGCTTGCGCACCTGGTTCATGTTCGACGAGCTGGGCGCACTTCACCGCTTGCCCGCCATCGAGAATGGCCTTCAGACCGCTCGAAATTTTGGCGGCGCCATGATCCTTGGCCTGCACTCCTTCGACAAATTGGTGCAGGTTTACGGGGAGGAGAACGCCCGCAACCTGTCGTCCCTAGCGCGTACCAAGCTGATGCTGGCGGCCGCCGACCTCGACACGGCCGAGCAGTGCGCTCGCTACATCGGCAATCGCGAAATCCGGCAGATGGATGAGGGCTATTCCTACGGCTACAATTCCACGCGCGATGCATCGACGCTGACGCCCCGGAAGCAGATCGAACCGCTCGTCATTCCCGACGACATCATGAACCTGCCGTCGATGCACGGCTTCGTGAAATTCGCTGACGGATTTCCAGCGGCTCGTATCCGCCTCGAGTGGCAACACTATGCCAAGGTCGCAGAAGGCTTCATGCGGCGGCCGCCGTCAAAGCCGGACGATCCAGATGGCAAAGGTCGCGGAGGTGGGGGTAAGCCAAAGGGTGGAGATGACGGTGGGCGTGGTGAAAACATCGCGCTCAGTGACGAGGAAGTGGCAGCGCGCGATGCACCGATTGCGCTTGCCGCCAACATCCTATCGCAACCCTCCGAGCAGGATCGGGAAGAGCAGGAGGGACGCGATCCCAATGCCCGTGAAGCCCTCGATCGCATGGACCCCGGTGCAACCCATTCGGCAACCACCAGAGGCGATGCGGCTAAGGGTGATACGGTCGACCACAACGGTCTCGACACACCCGAGCGCTCAGGGATTCGTTCCAACATCGCGGTTTCCAGTCGCGATGACCTGGAGGTCGCCTCGCGATCATCACACAGGGACGTTGATGTTTCTCGCCCTTCGAGCAACCCCTTGGAGGAGGATCTTGGCGTGCGCGAAGCGCGGGACGCCGGCGTAGGCACTGATGTCGGCCAAAGCCATCACCACGATCATCCCGATTCTGGTGATTCCGGCATCGGGATGGGGGACTGACGATGCACTCCATCGCAGCTGTTCGTTCCGCTGGTGGTGCCGCCAAATACTTTACCAACGATGATTTCGTTGCCGGGGATTACTACACCAGCGAGCAGGCAGGAGAGGTTAGCCAATGGGGTGGCGAAGGCCTTGCCGGCAGCGCGATCGCCGATGGCTCCGCTGTCACCCGCGAAGCGTTCGAGAAGGTTCTTTTGGGTGAGACGCCAACTGGCGAACAGATTGAGGCGAAGGAGAACCGTAGACCGGGCTACGACCTGACCTTCTCGGCGCCAAAATCTGTATCGATCATGGCCTACATCGCCGGTGACAAGCGGCTCGTGGAAGCGTTCGCATTATCCGTCAAGGATACCATGGCCTGGGTTGAACGGAACCTCGCCGAAGGTCGCAAGACGGTCGACGGCAAGACCACCGCCGTTGCGACTGGAAACCTGGTGTATGCCATGTTCCAGCACGACACGAGCCGGGCGCTCGATCCCCAGCTCCATTACCATTCGATCGTCGCCAACATGACACGCATGCCAGATGGCAAATGGCAGGCGCTCCACGCCGACAAAATCTGGTCTAACAACACCGTCATCGGCTCGGTCCAGCATTCCTACCTTCGCGGTAGGGTGGAGGAATTGGGCTATAAGGTTCGCCTCGACGGCAAGCACGGAACTTTCGAGATTGTCGATGTGCCCAAGGAGGTGATCGACGCCTTCAGTACCCGCCGCGAAGAGATCCTATTGAAGTCCGAGCAGCTCGGGATTGTGTCCCCCAAAGGCCGCGACAGCGTCACCGTTATCACGCGCGACCCCAAGCTGAACGTCGAAGACCGTGAAAGCATGGTCAAAGGGTGGGTCGATCGAGCAGAAGCTTTCGGCTTCGACGGTAAGGACGTCCTCGCCGCCGCTTTGCGCGCCTCTCGCGATCAGCCGGAAAACCTCGCTGTCTGTGGCTACAAGGCCATGCTCGAGGTAGTTAGCACCGCGCGCGAATTTTTATCCGGCCTCCTGCGATCCCCAGAACCACTTGTCGATGCCGGTATTGCGCGCCTGGCAGGATCGCCGGGCGATGCCCGTGCGCAATTCGCCGTCGCCTCGGCCGTTCGCATTCTCAGCGAGCGTGAGGCTGCTTTCCAGGTTCATCAGGTTTCCAAGTCCGCTCTCGATCTTGGCCTCAAGGGTGTCACGATCGACAATGTCGAAGCGCGGATCGATCAACTCATCAAGAATGGCAACCTCGTTTCAGGTCAGATCCAACACAAGGGTCAGATGGTCGACGCTGTCACCACACCCGAGTCCTTGAAGGTCGAGCAATCCATTCTCGATCACGTCGAAGCTGGCAATGGCAACGGCACCTCGATCGTCGATGCAGCCAGTGCGCCATCGCGGCTTCAGGAGGCCGCAGCGCCCCGTCAACTGAACCAGGGGCAGCTCGCGGCCGCCACCATGATCATTTCGAGCCGGGACCGCTACGTCGTCGTCCAGGGCGTCGCCGGCGCTGGCAAGTCCACCATGCTGCAGACTGTCGCTGCCGTCGCGCGCGATGAGGGTAAGCAAGTGCTCGGTCTCGCGTTCCAGAACAAGATGGTCGGCGACATGCGCGAGGGCATGATGCCCAGGCACCTCACGGCCAAGGATATGGAAAAGGCCGGGGTGTCGGCGCAGACCATCGCGTCATTCGTCTGGCAGAATGAGAAATTTCTCAGCGATCCAAACACTCCGGGGGTACAGGAGCGCCGCAACGAACTGGCCGGAACGATCGTCGTTGTCGACGAGACCTCGATGGTCTCAAGCGACGACATGCTCAAGCTGATGCGCATCTCCGAAGCGCTCGGCATTGAGAAGGTTGCTTTCGTCGGGGACCGTCAACAGCTCTCCTCGATCGACGCGGGCAAGTCCTTCGCCATGGTACAGGCGGCCGGCATCACCATGGCGCGCATGGATCAGAACGTGCGTATCAATCCAGACAACAAGCAACTCCTGACTGTAGCAGCGCTTGCCAACACTGGCCGGGCCGGTGCTGCACTGAAAGTGCTGGGCGATAATGTCAGTGAACATTCCGAACCGGCGAAACAGGCGGCCGAGACATGGTTAGCCCTCTCTGCAGAGGAACGGGCTATTACGGCTGTCTTCGTTTCGGGGCGAGAGGGACGTTCCGAGATCAATACCGAAATTCAGGAAGGATTGCGTCAGGAAGGCACTCTGAAGGGAGATGGCCTGGACGTCACTGTCCATGACCGGGTCAGCAAAGAGCGTGAGCAGTTACGCTATGCCCATCACTATACTGTCGGCCAGACCCTGACGGTGACGGGGCAAATCCGAGAAGTCGGGCTAGGGCGCGGGCAGTATCAGGTCAGCCGCATCTTCGACAACGGCAAGGTCCAACTCACAGGCCCCAATGGTCGCAACTTGCGCTTCGATCCACAGAAAATCGATCCCAGCATCACCCGTAGCCGTCTCGAACTCTCCAACCTCGAAACGCTCAGAATTTATGAGGGCGATACAATCCGCTGGACCACCAACGACAAGGATCGCGGTCTGGACAATGCCGCACTGGCAAAGATCGTCTCCATCGAGGGGGGAAGCGTCACCGTCGAAACCGCGAATAACGAGCGCCTGACACTGGAGCGCGGTGATCCCATGCTCAGTAGGATCGGCCTCGCCTACGCCCTCAATATGCACATGGCTCAAGGCGTTACGGCCGATAGGGGGATCGGCGTGATGCTCTCCTATGAGCATAACCTCTCGAACCAGCGCCTTTTCAACGTCCTCGTTACTCGCGTCCGCGATGGCCTCACCATGATCGTCGACGATCGCGAGAAGCTGGAGTGGCGCCTGAACTCCAATCCCGGTGACAAGACCTCCGCACTCGAAAGCACCGGGAAGCTCGATATTGATGGTGTCGATGCCAAGCAGGAAGCGGCAGACGCTGCACTGACCGCCGCATTTGATGCGCTCGAGGGGGAAAAGGGTGCCGGTGGCGCGCCGAACGGCCCTGGCAGCGATGCCACCGCTGATTTGGGCGACCTGCCCCCAATGCCCGAAGCCGATGCACATGACGGCGGCGCTGGCACTGGCAGCTATGGCAACGAGAACTCGCCCGCAGGGCGCAGCGACGTTGAGACGAGCCGGAACGGCATGTCCGGTACCGATTCAATGGATTTGGATGACCTGCCCCCGATGGGGCCATCGGAAACTGACTATTCCACCTTCGATGCCAGTGCCGATCAGATCTACGACCCCGGCGCCGACGAGCCCCCTGCCCCCGTGCAGGACAAGGAAGACGCCGATCCGCTCCGGCAAGCACTGCTGGATCACCTCGAGGGGGATGGCCTCGGCCTCGTCGACACCACCATTGATGACCTCACCGGCATTCCGCCGATGCCTGGCCGTGATGACGGCCAAATTCCGGGCCTGCCCGAAAAGAACCTGGGACTCGATCTATGACCAAAATCATCCCCTTTGACCGCTGTGCCTCCCTACCCTCCGTACCCAAGGGGCTGATTGATCATGGATGAAACCAAAATCGGAATGCTCATCCTGCTGGTGGTGGGATTAGCGCTTCTGAAGGCTTTGGCTGGCCTCAACACAGCGCCGAAGCCTGTCTCGAAACATGGGATAATCGCGGGAGCGAGTCGTCCTGACGCCCGGTGGGTGTAGTAGCAGGTGACTGTTCCCCGATAGGATGAAGATACGGGCTCACGATGGACACCGGGCCCAAGCATCCATGGAGGAACAGTCATGGCAAAGTATATCGGACTCGACGTGTCGATGAAAGAGACCGCGGTCTCGATCCGGTGCGAAGGCAAGCGAATATGGCGCGGCAAATGCGCCTCCGATCCCAAGATCATTGCGCAGCTCGTGCGCAAACGTGCGCCCGGGGTCGAACGGATCGTTTTCGAGACTGGTCCGCTCTCCGTGTGGTTCTGGCATGCGCTAACAGCCGAAGGGCTACCGGCGATTTGCATTGATGCGCGACATGCGGCCAAGGCGCTCGACATGGCACCCAATAAGACCGACGCGAATGACGCGGATGGATTGGCCCAGCTTGCCGAGATTGGCTATTTCAAGCAGGTACGGGTGAAGACCTTCGACAGCATGTTGACGCGCGCGCGGGTCGCAGCCCGCACGCGATTGGTACAGATCACGGTTGAGCTATCCAATCAGATCCGCGGCCTCATGAAGACCTTTGGTCTCGTTGTCCCCGCCGGTCGAGGAAGCGTCTTCGAGAAGAACGTCCGGGATCTATTGGCGGATGAGGCATCTCTGGCTCGGATCATTCTGCCCCTTCTCGAAAGCTGGCGCAGCCTGCGCCAACATGTGGCTGAACTAAGCCGCCAGTTGATTAGTGAGGCGCGGCAAAGCCAAGACTGTCAGATCCTGATGTCGATTCCAGGGGTCGGTAGCATCACTGCCACTTCGTTCATGGCGGCCATTGAAGATCCGGCAAACTTCAGGAAATCCCGGTCAGTGGGAGCCTGGCTCGGACTGACGACCCGACGTTATCAATCGGGTGAGATCGACTACGACGGCCATATTTCCCGACGCGGCGACAAGCACCTTCGCGGATTACTTTACGAGGCGGCGGTGACTGTTCTCGCCCGCAGCCAGGCCGATAGCGGTCTGCGAGAGTGGGGTCTGAAGCTCAGGGAACGGATTGGCTTCAAGCGCGCTGCGGTCGCCGTTGCCCGCAAGCTGGCCGTCATTATGCATACCATGCTCAAATCGGGCGAACTCTTCGACCCTGCCATAGGTGCAACAGCATGACTGCCCGCGTTTTGCTCATTTCTCCTTGGCGTTCATGATCTGAAGGCCGGCGTCATGTCCCTGCCGGGGACGTGGGCCGAGCCATTCCGCTCGAAGGGTTGCACAGCTATTTAAGCTGAGTGCGCCCGAAACATTGGAAGGCTCTTCCCGCGAAGCCCATCATGCGGCGGCTAATGCCGACCGCGAAGACGACCCTGCTCCCGGCATACAACGATGGCGCCATGACGCTGAACATCAACCAAGCACAGAAAGGACTTGCTCTATGACGCACGATTAGACGACCCTTCCTGACCAAACGTGAGGCTGCGATGCTGATCGCTTTGGAACGGGCCCTGCCCCATTGCCGCATTCACGCGCAGGTGGCGATGGGTGCTTTGCTCAAGGCCCCCACAAACCCATTGCGAAAATCCCGTCACTCCGATCGCAACGCGTTCTCGCAGAAAATCGTTGATTTCGTCGCGCAGGATCGGGCGACGGGCGCGATCCTCGCGCTGATCGAAGTCGATGATTACAGTCACAATGCGGCTCGCGATCGCGCTCGCGATGCCATGACTAGCTATATGCTGGTTATCGAACCGTGCGCATTGGCCGATCTGTCCAACCCCGCTTCGAGGAGGTGCATCAGGCAGTGTCATCACTGCTGATGCCTCCCTTTTCAGCCAACAGTAAGGGCGGCCCCAATGGGAATCGATGATCGAGACTATATGCGCGATCGCTACCGAAAGCGCAGAGCGCTTGGTGGCACCCGCTGGAACGACAAGAAGGGCCGCAGCGAGCGTGATGATGACACCCCCATAGGCTCTGCAAGCTGGATTGGGAAAAACGATGGCCTTTGGTTCGCTGAAAAGAACCAAGGCTTTGACTATCAAAAAAACGTAAGCGCGCATTTCATAGCACGCTGCTTCCGGAGGCAGTGCGGCCATCATAGTTGACGCTGGACGAGATAGGCCGCCGCAG
>NZ_JABXWS010000107.1:0-33342 GCF_015594425.1 Novosphingobium sp. HR1a | reverse complement strand
AAAAAAACCGCTGGAGGCCAAAACCCAAAGGGCGATCGAAATGGACCAATGGCCTCGCAAGTCTCATCCCCATCCTTTGCCTTCTCACTTACGTCATCCCCATGTGGCACGACATGAAGCGCAGCGGATGGATTCCAGACACGGACGTCGAGATCCCGTTTCCCGAAAGCGGCAGCGTCACAGTCAATCGGTCCATTGATCCGCGATCGGCGACCTCAAGCCTGAAGGTCGTGACGGACATGGGGAACGCCGTCATCCAGCTCTATGATCCTGCGACCGACAGCCATGTCATTTCCGTCTACGTTCGTCGTGGCGACGAAGTCACGATCCCTGTCCCGCCGGGCACATACCGAATGCATGTCATCGAAGGCGAAAAGTGGCACGGCCATGAACAATATTTTGACAGCACAACCACGTTCGAGACTGTCAATCGCGAAATGACATTCAGCGAACGGCGCGGATGCGGCATTGATCTTCACCGCTCGCGAGCCGAAAATCTCCACGCGAGAGCTAATTTCTCAGCACCGCAACTTACGAAAATAAAGAAATATCCGATGCCTCACCCTATTGTTACAATCGTGCTGCTCGGCCCAACTACTACAACACACTATGCTCAAAAATCAGGCAGGGGCGGCACTTGCGTCAATGAGTCATCGCAGGTGCCAGTCGCGCACCGCCCTGTCATGATAAATGGGAAGCAGCTGACCAGCGACGGCTGACCCATGTTGCACTGCCCGCGGGGATCCATCCGCCGAGGGCCGAGCCAAGTCCTCCAGCCATTACCGCCCCGACTTCCTTCGCCAACGTCATCGCGGTCAAACGATTCCGGGCCGAAAACAGCTCTGGCAGATAGGACGGCTGGATTCCGGAGACTGACCCCGAATTCCCGTTTCTCCGATCAGAAAGCTTAACCGTAAATCTTTAGTAGGATGCGTGCCCGGCCACATGACCGCTCACGTTTTTGACCTACATGGATAATTTGCCCAGCGTCTCCCGCTAATCTTCCGCCTTTCCAAACGAAACCCACTCTCAGGACGCGTTATCCAATAGGTCTTGCAACGTGACGTTAGTTCACCAAAGGAAAACCGCTTGCTACGCCGAGAACCGAGGGTAATCGGTATATCCTTTTTCATCGCCGACGTAGGCGTAGTCGAAATTGGGCGAAGTGAGTTCGAGACCGTCCCTGAGCCGGCGGACCAAATCGGGGTTAGAGATGAACGGTCTCCCGAACGAGATTGCGTCTGCCTGACCACCTGCGATGAACTGGCTCGCTGACTGGGCGTCAAAACCACCGTTCTGGATTACCATCCCGGAGTAGCTGCGACGCAGGTCCGCCATCACGGGGTGCTCCGGTTTTTCCGTGAATCCAGAAACGATTGCCTCGATCAGGTGGACATAGGCCAGCCCGGCGGCCTGGGCGATGCGACCAATCTCCGCTGCGAGCGCAGCAGGATTTGCGTCTCCCATGCCTTTGCGCTCGCTTGTGGGACTGACCCGCATTCCCACCCGACCCGGCTCGACATCTGCAATGACGGCATCGACAACTTCGCTCAGAAACCGGGCTCGGTTCTCTACCGAGCCACCATAGCGATCTTGCCGGACATTCGTCTTGGATTGGAGAAACTGATCAATCAAATATCCGTTCGCAGCATGGATCTCCACCCCATCAAAACCGGCCTGCATGGCGTTTCTCGCTGCTGATGCATAACTGGCCAGCGCCCGCTCGATGTCTTCGCCGCTCATTTCCCGCGGAACGACATAAGGTTTCATCGGCAGGAGAAGACCCGTGTCCTGCGATGTGCGAGGTGCGAAGGTCTCCCCCTCACCCGCGATCGGCGACGGTCCGATGGGCAGTTCACCATCAAGATAGTCAGGAAGTACGAGGCGTCCCATATGCCAAAGCTGGCATACGATCCGGCCTCCTGCCTCATGCACCGCATCGGTCACCCGCTTCCAGCCGTCGACCATCTGCTCGGACCAGATACCCGGCGCTCGAAACCAGCCCATGCCCAGCGGATCGACGGCCGTCGCTTCCGATACGATTAGTCCGCAATCGGCCCGCTGCGCGTAATACGTGGCCATCATCTCGGTGGGCACATGATTGATTGAGGCCCGAGCACGTGTGAGCGGTGCCATCACCACTCGGTTAGACAAGCTGAGCGATCCAAGGTTCGACGCCTCGAAAAGTTTGCTTAAGGTCATTTCATTCACTCCTTTGATGGCACCGCCCGCTGCAGCCTCGTCGAGGCTCAGAAATCCAGGCCGAGCGTCAGCCCATATGTCGCCGGTTCGCCGCCGAACTGGACGGGCACGACGACGGTGTTGATGAGGTCCTTGTACTGGACGCCGGTGACATTCCTGCCGAAGGCGGTCAGAGAATAGCGGTCACGCTTGACGGTCAGGCTGAGGTCGAGCGTTCCGTACGCCTTTTGATAGGCAGCAGGACTGTTCAGGACATCAACATAGAAATGGCTTCGCCACGAGTAGGCGACCCTCCCGGTAAGTTCCGTGTCGCTTCCGATTTCGGCTGTGTAGGCCGCCGACCCGTATGCCGTAAATTCCGGAGCCTTAAGTAGTTCCTTTTTCAGCGATTGCTGAACGGTCAGATTGGCCGCGAAAGGCCCGTCCAGCCTGTCGTACTTGGAATCCGTCCAACCGAAGCTTCCGGTCAATTCGAGCGGCTCGACGGGCTTGAGGGTAAGTTCCGCCTCGATGCCTCCGAAGGTGGCTGCGCCGGCATTCTGAAGAACCTGCGTTGCGCCATCGAGGATGGTCAGCTGCAGATCGTCATACTTCGTATAGAACGCGCTGACGTTGAAGCGTGCCTTGCGCTGCCAGAACGTTGACTTGAAACCCACCTCAAACGAGGAGGCCATTTCCGGATCAACCGGACCGAGCTGGGCCGCGGTCGTCGCACGACCGTTGAACTGTCCGCTTCTGAAGCCCTTGGTCCAGGACGCATAGGCCATCACGCCTGGAGTGAGGGTATATTCGGCCCCAAGCTTGGGAGAAAAGTTATCCCAGCTCTTCTCGTAATCGGAAAAGAGGCTTGGGCAGCCGGTGAAACCTGGGCCCGTGCAGACCCCGAGCGGAGCAATGTGCAGCTGCTTCTTTTCCCAGCTGTAACGGCCGCCTGCGCTCAGCGTCAGTCCGTCGACAGGATGGACGTTCACGCTGGCAAAGCCAGCATAGGCCTCGGCCTTCTGCACATAATTACCCTGCCGGTTCGTCACGAAGTAAGTCGCAGCGTTGGGATCGGCGAGCACATTGGATTGATAGCGGCGTTCCTGCACAGAAAGACGATGCCGGTCGAAATAGAAGCCAGCGACGAAATCCACGGTGTCGGAGAAGGTCGAGGCGAAGCGAAGTTCCTCACTGAACTGCCGGCTGCGGATGATGTTTCCGCGCGGAAATTCGAGAATTCGGAAGGGCAAGCCGTCCTCGAATGCGAACTGATAGTTCACGTGCCGGTATCCGGTGACCGAGGTGATCTTGCCGAAGCCCACATCAAGGTTGATTTCGCCGACCAAACGCTGGGTCTTGATCGAGGTATATCCCAGCCCGTTCTGGTTGGTTTCCCACTTGCCGGTAGGCGGGGTGTAGCCGAAGCGCGACTGCATGAGGCCTTCATAGCCGGTAACCACTCGGGCGGCGTTGCCGTTACCGCCCATGTCGACGACCTCGCCGAACAATGCGATGTCCAGCGTATCGGTCGGTTTGATAACCAGGGTCGGGCGAATGACCCACGTATCGACAGAGCCGATCCGGCCCGTCTCGCCGTCCGGCGCAGTTCCCGACGGATTGAAGGGTGCCGGGACGAACGAGCCGCCATTGTTATCCTTGAAGAAGCCTTCACGCTCACGGTGCAGGACGGTCAGCCGTGCAAGGATGGTGTCCTCGACGATCGGACCCTCGATCGATACGGCGCCATCGTATCGCTTGTAGTTTCCAAGCGTGAATTCAGCCTGGACGCCGAACTGGTCGGAAGGCCTGCGACTGCGCAACGATACCGCGCCGCCGGTCGTGTTTCGTCCGAACAGAATACCCTGCGGGCCACGCAGGATCTCCACGCCCTCCAGATCGAAGGCATCCTGGATGGTGCCGCCCTGGAAGTCGTAGACCATGCCATCGACGACAACGTTCACGGCCGGATCGATAGAGCTGGTGCTCCCCGAGACGCCGATGCCGCGGATCGAGTAATTGGAAAAGCCCGGAAGCGTCGCAGCCGACGTGAAGTTGGCGTTGGGAGCCATGTGGCTGATGTCGATGATGTTCACAGCCTGCGCAGCCTTGATCGTCTCGGCTGAAAGCGCGGTGATTGCGACAGGCACGCTCTGCGCGCTCTGCGCGTTGGCGCCCTTCTGCGCCGTCACAATGATATCGGCGATCCCGGTGTCCGAGCCTGTCTGCTCCTGCGGTGCCGCGGCGCGGTCTGCACCCGACTGTGTTTGCGCTGCCGCCTGGCCGCTCAGTATGGTCGCACCCAGCAGCGCCGACAGAATTGCAGTTGAATTACGCATGACGATCCTTCTCCTAATTTCCCCGGAAGCTGCCGCATGATCTCGTCGCTGTCGGAGATGAGCGCCGACACTCAGTGCGGACAGGGTCCGAGCCCCTTGTTGTTTGGTATTGGCGCGGTTGAGGTCCTCGCGCCCAAGCCCTTGGCTTTCTCATTGTTGGCGGGGAGCGTCCAAGCGTCCCCACGCTTCAGGCGACCTGTTCCCAGTCCTTCGCCAATCGCTTTCCTGCACCGAAGTACAAAAGCGCAGTCAGAGGATAGAGGATCAGCCCGCAAATCATGATGGAGTATCGCAACGCATCGTCACCGAACTGCCCGTGAAGCGTATCTGACAGCGCGCCAAAGCTCACGGTGCCGATGCCAAGCCCGATGAAGTTGCAGATGAACAGGAAGATGGCAGCTGCCGTTGACCGCATTCGCGCAGGCGCAAGCTGTTGGATCGCGGCAATGGTCGGCCCAGTCCATACCAGCCCCATTGCCTGCGGTACGATAAGCAAGGCAAAGAGCATTAATGGCGTCGTAACCGTGACGGCCGCGAGCAGGAATGGCAGGCCGATTACGAATGCAATGCCCGGAACCCAGCCATATGCCGCCTTTCGATGAGCACCGAGCCGGTCACTGAGCCATCCGCCCAGCAGAGTTCCTGCAACGCCTCCCGCAAAGGTGATCAACGCGAGGTATCGCGACGTTTCGGTCAGCGAAAGGCCCTGACTGCGGTGAACGAAGGAAGGGAGCCAGAAGCCGAGGCCATAGCTCAGCATTGAGGCTGTGGCGGCACCGAGCGAGAACAGCCAGAAGCTGGGCTTGCCGGCTACGTGGCGCACGACCTCGCCCAACGACGCTTCTGTCCTTGCCGACGTCACCGGATCAAGGCGGCCTCTGCGAGGTTCACGTACGCTCAACAGCGCGATTGGGACCATAAAAAGCCCGCCAATCCCAAGTACGAAGAAGGCAGCCCTCCATCCATAGGATGCTGCAATCGCACCGCCGACGAAGAGCCCAAGGGCCGAGCCGACAGGCAGGCCGAGCGTAAGCACTGCCATGGCTCGGGCGCGCTCACGAGGCGCAAAATAGTCGGCGAGGACCGAGTATGTCGGCGCCACGCCACCGGCTTCACCGATGCCGACACCCAGCCGTGCGAGAAAGAGCTGGGTGAAGCTGCCAGCGAGCCCACAAAGCGCAGTGAACACGCTCCAGAGCCCGACCGCCATCGCAATGACCCGCACCCGGTTAACCCGGTCGGCGACACGGGCGATGGGGATGCCAAGAGCTGAGTAGAATATCGCAAAGGCGAGACCGCCCATCAAGCCGAGCTGAGTATCACTGAGATCAAGTTCTGCCTTGATCGGAAGTGACAGAATTCCAAGGATCTGCCGATCCATATAATTCAGACAATAGATGATCGCCAGAACGAGAAGCACGGCATAGCGATACTTGCCAGGTTCGACTGGCGCCGTTTCCGGCAGCGATGCTTGATGATCAGCCTTAACCAATTCGATATCGTCCGGCTGGTGACTCCTCGCCAAGACCAACCCTCCCCTGCGCTCTATAGTTGGGGCCTACTCGCCTGAACTGTTGGCTCAGCGCCAATATTGAGTTGGTCTGCACCTCATAAGCGGGCGCTATACCCAGCGCGCTGGCCGCCCAGCCCATAGGCTCTCTCTTCGCGCCGCTATATCCGGCGACTATGGCTGGCAGACCCAATTCCTAGTTCCAGCCCCCCTACCCGGATGCCACTCACGACGATGCAAAACGGCGGGCATGCAAGCAGCAAAGCCTGCGGCGGTGGCTTGGAGACGGATTACGTGACTGACAAAATTTCCGAACAGGGTTCGCAACAGCTAGACGTCGTCGTGGTTGGCGCCGGATTTGCGGGGCTCTACCTCGTGCACAAGTTGCGCTCCCTTGGGTACGATGTACTCGGCCTGGAAGCTGCGGCAGACGTCGGCGGCACCTGGTATTGGAACAGGTATCCAGGTGCACGGTGCGATGTGGAGAGCCTGCAGTATTCTTATTCCTTCTCGGAGGAACTCCAGCAGGAATGGCGCTGGTCCGAGCGCTTTGCACCGCAGCCGGAAATCCTGGCCTACCTCGGGCACGTCGCTGACCGGTTCGACCTGAGGCGCAGCTTCCTGTTCAATACCAGGGTCGCCTCGGCGCGGTATGACGAAAACGCAAACCTCTGGTCGATCGCAACGGAGACAGGTGGCCGCTTCTCCGCTCGCTTCTGCATCATGGCGACCGGCAATCTGTCGGTTGGTCGTATCCCCGAATTCGCCGGACTTCAGGATTTCGCTGGCGAGGTCTACCACACCGGCAATTGGCCACACGAAGGCGTGGACTTTACCGGGAAGCGCGTCGGCGTGGTCGGGACCGGCTCATCGGCGGTCCAGTCGATTCCGCCCATCGCGGAGCAGGCTGAGCATCTCTATGTCTTCCAGCGCACGCCGCATTTCAGCGTGCCGGCGCGTAACGGCCCGATCGAAGACCAGTATGACGCCGAATGGAAACGGGACTATCCTGCGCAGCGGGCGAAGGCGCGTTCGACGCGTTCCGGCGTGCTCTACGACTACGGCACGAAATCAGCCCTCGAAGTCGACGCTGGAGAACATGCTGTCGAACTAGGCCGCCGCTGGGAAAAGGGCGGAACCAACTTCCTCTATGCCTATAACGATACCCTGCGCTCTGAGGCGTCTAACCAGATCAGTGCCGATTTCGTCCGGGAGCGCATCGGCGAGATCGTGACCGATCCTGCGGTCGCAGATAAGCTGATGCCCAAGGATTACCCGATCGGCACCAAGCGGATCTGCGTGGACACCGATTTCTACGCCACGTTCAACCGGTCCAATGTGACGCTGGTCGATGTGCGCCCCTCACCCATCACCGGCTTCGATCAGAGCAGCCTCAAGACCGCCGATTCAAGCTATCAGCTGGACGCGGTGGTCTTCGCGACCGGCTTCGATGCAATGACCGGCGCTCTGCTCAAGATGGAGATCGTCGGCCGGAACGGTCACTCCCTGCGCGACAAGTGGGCCGAGGGCCCGAAGACCTACCTCGGTCTCGCGATCGCCGGTTTCCCGAATATGTTCATCGTAACGGGCCCTGGCAGTCCATCCGTCCTCAGCAACGTCGTGATCGCCATCGAGCAGCACGTCGAATGGATCGTCGACTGCATCGAGAAAATGGAGCACGAGGGCATCGCTACCATCGAGGCCGAGGAAAGCGCACAGCAGGAATGGGTCGACCATGTGAATGACGTCGCCTGCCAGACGCTCTACTACCAAGCCAATTCTTGGTTCCTGGGCGCGAACGTTCCCGGCAAGCCTCGCGTCTTCATGCCGTATGTCGGCGGTTTCAACACGTACGTCGCCAAATGCGATGACGTAGTGCGAAACGGGTATGCAGGCTTCACCATGACAAAAGATCAGGCCGAGGCAATCCCGGCCTGATCCTGACATCCCAATTCCGGTCAGCGCGCTGCGCTGGCCGGGATCGGAAACAGCGTGGAGGGCTTCACCCTGAGCACGTGGGACTGCGAAGGCTGCTCGGTCTCGAGCGGCAGGTCGTCGCGGAGTGCAGCACAGGCACGAACCACGATGTCACGCACCTCGGTGGCCGCCCTACCCAGTTCGCGACCGCTCAGGCTCCCAATCGACATCACGCCTCGCATATCCGGATTTACGATCCTGCGCGCCTGGAGGCGGCCGTCACGCACTTCCTCAATTACGGATGATCGGGGTAGCAAGGCATAGCATTCCCCCGACAGCGCCATCGACCGCAGAGCCGAAAGCGATTCCGTCTCGATTACGGAATGAAGGGCCTTGCCGCGACGCTCGGCGACATCGTCCAGAATCTTGCGCCAGGCCGTCGAACGACACGGCATCACCAGCGGGAAATTCAATATTTCTTCGAACTCGATCTCTGCGGGCACGGGCTTGTTGGCAGGCTTGCCGACAAGACAGAATTCATCGACATAGAGCGGAATGAGATCGACGCCGCTGTTCTCCGGGAGGCTGAACAGCACGGCAAGATCAAGCTTGCCTTCGTGCAGCCACTCGTAAATCGCCGCGGTGCTGGCATCTGCAATATAGAGGCGCACGTCCGGCAATTCGTTTCGCAGCATCGTGTAGAGCTGTGCACTGATAATTCCAGGCAGCGTGGAAGGCAGACCAATGGACACTAGGCCCTTGGGCTTGCCCTTGCGCGCCTTCAGAGCATTGATCGCATCCTGATGGTGCTTCAGGATCACGACGGCCCGCTCATAGAGAAGGCGCCCGTCGTCGGTCAGCTCGATACCGCGATTGCTGCGTGTGACCAGGGTAGTGCCGAGTTCCACCTCCAGGTTGGACAAGTGAACACTGAGCGACGGCTGTGCGACGTGTAAACGCTCGCTCGCCTTCATCAGACTGCCCGCCTCAACCATGCCGGCGAAATAGCGCAAATGCCTCAATTCCATCGCATCTCTCCTATCAATCGCGAGGTCGGCCCATTTTTTCGGGCACTTGCAATCCTAGCGATTCATTGTGTCTTGCTGCGGGATCGGCCCGCTAGATCAGCTTGATGATACGTTTCCCTTCGTTCTCTCCACGATACAACCCAGCCAGCGCGTCCGGCGCTTTCTCGATCCCGTCCAGAACGTCTTCGCGATACCGTAGCGATCCGTCGCGGATCCATTGCGCCAGTTGTGCCACGGCCAGATCATACTTGTCCACATGATCGAACACGACAAACCCTTCCCAGCGCGCGCGCTTCGACAAGAGTATGCGGTCATGTCTGGGGCCCTGCGGTTTCGAGCTCCAGTCACTGACGCCAATCGTACCGCTGACGATGATCCGCGCGCGTTCCGCCAGAAGATTCATCACCAAGTCACTGACGGGTCCCGCAACGTTGTCGAAAAAGACGTCGATGCCGGCGCCGCTGTGCTGCTGGAGTGCTTCTGTCAGATTTTCCGATCGGTAGCTGACGGCTGCATCGTACCCGTAATGGTCCAGACATGCCGCGACCTTGGCATCTGACCCGGCGATGCCAATTGTACGACATCCCAGATTTCGGGCGATCTGACCTGCAGCCGACCCGACAGCACCAGCCGCAGCCGTCACAAGCACCGTTTCTCCAGGCTTCGGCCGGGCCACTTGCGTAAGAGCCAGATATGCCGTGATTCCATTGATCCCGAGCACGCCCAGCGAAAGGCTGGGCGCCAGCCCACTCTCCTGAACTTTGCGGATGACGGATTCGGCCCCAACTGCGGCATATTCTTGCCAGCCGAACCAGCCGAGGACCATCTCCCCGGGCTTGAAGCCTTCACAGTTCGACGCGACAATTTCACCGACGGCAAGCGAACGCACGACTTCCCCGATCCCGATCGGGGTCGATACGCCGCCGCCATCAGACAGCCACCACCGCATGACCGGATCAACCGATAGCGCATGATTGCGCACTAGGATTTCCCGGTCTTGCGGCGGCTTGACCGTGGCAGTGTCAATCGACAGGTGCTCAGCTTGAGCAACGCCCGCGGGGCGTGCGGAGAGGATCACCCGCCGATTCTGCATGAGATTCAGAATCCCACCTTGTCGGCACCCTTGAGCGCAAGGATCTCGCGAGCCTCATCCGGGGTGGCGACCTCCAGTCCAAGCCCCTCGATGATCTGGCGTACCCGGGTGACCTGCTCGGCATTCGACTTGGCGAGCTGCCCCTTATCGAGCCAGAGATTGTCCTCGAGGCCGACCCGCACATGACCTCCCATGGCGGCGGCCATTGCGGCCACTCTCATCTGCGAGACGCCGGCGGCAAGAACCGACCACCGGTAGTTGTCATCGAACAGACGATCCGCCGTGCGCTTCATGTGCATGACGTCATCGGGATGGCTCCCGATGCCTCCCATCAGCCCGAAGCAGGTCTGGATAAACAGCGGGCCTTCAACGAGCCCTTCCTGCCAGAAATAATGCAGGTTATAGAGCATCGAGGTGTCATAGCACTCGAACTCGTAACGGGTTCCGGTCGCATTGAGCGTTTCCAGAGCGTACCGGATATCTTTGAAACTGTTGCGGAAAACGAGGTCTTTCGATCCTTCCAGCATCGGCTCTTCCCAGTCGAAGCGGAAGTCCTTGTACCGCTTCAGCATGGGAAACAGGCCGAAGTTCATCGAACCCATGTTGAGGCTGGCAACCTCGGGCTTCCAGACCTCGGCCGGGCGAACCCGTTCCTCAACCGGCATGTAGGGCGAGCCGCCAGTGGTCAGGTTCACCACCACATCGCTGGCCTGCCGGATAACCTTGAGAAACGGCTCGAAAGCCTCGGGCGATTGGTCCGGCCGCCCGTCTTGCGGATTGCGCGCATGAAGGTGAACGATCGCGGCGCCTGCCTCGGCCGCGCCGATTGCAGCGTCTGCAATCTCGGACGCCGTAATTGGGAGATGCGGCGACATCGATGGGGTATGGATCGAACCGGTGACCGCACAGCTGATGATCACTTTGTTGGAGGGCATGGTCTGTTCCTATTTGCTTGCGGCGACCGCCTGAGCGATCCGGTCAGGAGTGAAGCCCGCGCATGTGCCCAGTATGTCCTGGGTATCGGCGCCTAGCGGCCGGCTCGGCGCCAGCGGGATGCGCGGAACGCCATCGAAGTTGAACGGCGACTGCTGCACAACGATGCGGCCATACTCTGGATGCTCGATCCAGCTCAGCGCACCGCGAGCGTGCATGTTGGCGTCTGAGACAACCTCGTCAAGCGTCCTTACTGGAGCGCAAGGCACGTGCGCTTCCATCATCTGTTCGAAAAGCGCCGAACTCGAATGGCGCTTCGTCCAGTCGGTCACGGTCGCATCGATGAGATCCATATGCTCGACTCGGGCCTTGAGCGTCGCGAACCGCTCGTCGTCCGCCAGGGCTTCTGCCCCCATGAGCCGGGCGAGATTGCGCCAATGGGCCTCGCCCACGCAGATGATCGCGATGTAGCCGTCTGCTGTCGGATAGACATTATAGGGCGCCTCGGCGAGCCCGCCATGACGGTTGCCCGTCCGTGCGGGTAGCGATGCATCGCCCTCGCCTCCCCAGTGCATCCCGAGGTTCGATGCGAGCGAAGCGTAGACTGCATCCTGCATCGCCACTTCGAGCCGCCGCGCGGTTCCGGTCCGTTCGCGTTCGAACAGCGCAGTGGTGATAGCCCCGTAAAGGTGAATGCCGGCGAAGAAGTCGGCCATTGCGGGCCCCGCCTTCACCGGAGGCTGGTCCGGGAATCCGGTGATGTTGATGATGCCGCCCATTGCCTGCACCGTCAGATCCATTGCCGGATATTTACTGTAGGGACCATCACGGCCGAAGCCCGAGCTGGAGGCATAAATCAGCCTGGGGTTGAGGGCCATCAGCCTGTCTGCGCCTACGCCCAGCCGGTCCATCACGCCCGGAGCAAAATTCTCTACGAGAACATCGGCCTCGGCCACCAGCGCTTCCAGCGCCTCCTTGCCTTCCGGCGTTTTGAGATTGAGAACGACCGAGCGCTTGCAGCCATTGAGCATTGCGAATGGCAAGGCCGCACCGCCGACCGCCGCACGGCGCCTCAGCGATTCGCCGCCCGGTGGCTCGATCTTGATGACCTCTGCCCCGCCGAGGGCCAGCAGGTAGGTTGCGTAGGGACCGTTATAGATCTGGCTCAGGTCGACGATCCTGATGCCCTCAAGCGGGTACTGCGTCATATCACTCGCCCAATATGTTTTGTTCTAACTGGCCCGAAGGATCAGTACGACTTCGGCAAATCCAGAACCTTCTCGGCAAGGAACGAAAGAATCAGCTGTTCTGTGATCGGTGCGATCCGGGTGAGGATCGATTCGCGGAACAGGCGCTCGACCTGGTACTCACGGGCGTACCCCATACCGCCATGGGTCAGCACGGCCTGGGTCGCGGCATTAAAGGCGGCACGGCCGGACAAGAACTTGGCGGCATTGGCTTCCGCGCCGCAGGATTGTCCCGAGTCGTACAGGGAGCCGGCGCGCATACACATCCAGTAGGCGGCCTCAAGGTTCGCCCAACATTCTGCGAGGGGATGCTGGATACCCTGGTTCTGACCAATAGGGCGACCGAACACCTTGCGATCGCGCGCATAGTCCGCCGCACGCCGCAGCGCATCACGTCCCAGACCAATCGCTTCGATCGCAACCAGAATACGTTCCGGATTAAGGCTGTGCAGGATGTAAGAGAAGCCCTTGCCCTCCTCGCCGATGCGGTCTTCGTCAGGGACGAAGATATCGTCGATGAACACCGCGTTGGAATCGACGGCATTACGGCCCATCTTGTGAATTCGGCGCACCTCGATCTTCGAGCGGTCGAGGTCGGTGTAGAACAGGCTCATCCCGTCAGTGGGCCGCTTGCAATCTTCCTTCGGTGTCGTCCTTGCAAGGATGACGATCTTGTCGGCGACCTGGGCGCTCGAGGTCCACATCTTGCGGCCAGTGATGCGGTAGCCGCCGTCGACCTTGCGCGCGAACATTTTGATGCTCGTGGTGTCCAAACCCGCATCCGGTTCCGTGACTCCGAAGCAGGCTTTCTGATCACCCTTGATAAGCGGCTCCAGCCAACGGGCCTTCTGCTCCGTTGTGCCATGAACGACAATTGCGTGAGGCCCGAAGAGATTGATGTGGATCGCGGAGGCCGCAGTGTAGCCACCGCCGCTCGAGGTGGCGGCATGCATCATCACTGCCGCCTCGGTCACACCGAGCCCTGCACCTCCCAGCTCTTCCGGCATCGTGATGCCAAGCCATCCTCCATCGGCCATCGCCCGGTGATACTCGTGAGGGAAGCGCGCTTTCTCCTCACATTCCGTCCAATAATCGTCACCGAAATTGGCACAGATGCGGCGAACACTCTCGTCTATCGCGAGGTGCTGTTCTGATAATGTAAAGTCCATACGCCGGTCTTAACGGTGGTAGGCAACGCAGCGTAATGATGGATTGCGTATGCGCGCCATAGCTGCACCGTATGGTCAAGACACCTTTCCCAAACGCCGACATAGCGCCGCGCTATGGCGCGCAGTCCAAACTCCTATTGGTCGCCCGCGCGCACAGCCGCCATCTTTCACAAGACTATAACAAGCGTCGGCTGACCAAAGCCTACGCAAGAAGGACGGGATGTTGGAACTGCCAGCTGCCACTGACGCGCCGCCTGAAGCGGCTGAGCCGATTACTCTGGTCGATCCGGAACTTGTGGCTGCGCTCTCAGCAATCCCGAACTTTGACACGCTGACAGCCGAAACTCTCGGCGACTTCAGGTCCATCATGGGGGACGCTGCTCCCACAGACGCAAACGATACGGTGGCCGTTGAGCGGATCGAGATTTCCTCCTCGCTTTCCGCCCTGCTTTATCATCCCTCCCGCCCCATGCTCGCTGAGCCTGCGCCGGCGATGCTCAACATCCATGGGGGGGGCTTCGTGATGGGAACGGCTGCCCGCGAGGATGTGCTCATGCGGGATCTTTGCGCACGCCACTCGATGGTCATCCTCTCGGTCGACTATCGTCTTGCACCCGAGGCCCCCTTCCCTGCCCCACTGAACGATTGTCTTTCCGGCTTCGACTGGCTCACGTCGCACGGCGGCGGGCTTGGAATTGCAAGCCACCAAATCGGCATCCGCGGCGTAAGCGCGGGCGGCGGACTTGCAGCCGGCCTTGCGCTCAGGCTGAGGGATCGGGGCCGAGCAGTTCCGTCGTGGCTGTGGCTGCTCTACCCCATGCTTGATGATCGCACGGCCGGTGCGCCTGGAACCGGTGATTTCGTGTGGACGCGCGCGGCGAACCTCTTCGGATGGACAAGCTACCTCGGGACTGAGCCTGGGCATGCCGGCACCCATCCCTACGCCGCGCCTGCGCGCGCGGAGAGCCTTGCCGGTCTTCCAAGGACATTCATCGCGACCGGCTCAATCGATCTGTTCGCAGCTGAAGACATGGAGTTCGCGAGGCGGCTGCTTGAAGCAGGAGTGCCGGTCGAGCTCCACGTCTATCCGGGAGCCTACCATGGCTTCAACCTCATCGCGTCAGCCTCGGTTGCAGAACGCTACCGTCTCGATGCCGAGCGCGCGGTCGCGCGCTTCATCGCTAATACAACTACCTGAAAGGACGTTTCATGAAAGCCTGGGCCGTAACGGCACCCAACGCCCCCCTCGAACAGCTCGAGATGGAGACGCCCCAACCTGAATCCAGTGAAGTCGTCGTACGCGTCACGCACTGCGGGGTGTGCCATTCCGATCTCCACTTCTGGAAGGGTGAGTATAACCTGGGCGGGGGCAAGGTGATGAAGCTCGCGGATCGCGGGGTGAAGCTGCCGCGATGCCCCGGCCATGAGATCGTAGGAGAGGTCGTCGCTTTGGGCCCCGATGCACAGGGCGTTGCGATCGGCGACCGTCGGATCGTGTATCCCTGGATCGGTTGCGGAACCTGCGACGCGTGCAAGGCCGAGCACGACAATCTTTGCACGGCGCAGCGCAGCCTGGGCGTTGTCCAGCATGGCGGCTTTGCCAGCCACGTGAAAGTCCCCCATCCGCGCTACCTGGTGGACCCGGGCAATATCGACCCTGCCCTCGCTGCGACTTATGCCTGCTCCGGAATCACGGCCTATTCGGCTATCCGGAAGGTCTTGCCGCTCGCACCCGAGCAGCCGGTGGTCCTGATTGGTGCCGGCGGCCTGGGACTGACGGCGATCGCAATGCTTCGTGCCTTCGGCCATCGGGCGATCATCTCGGTCGACGTGAGTGACGAGAAGCTTGCAGCCGCGACGGCCGAGGGCGCCAGCGCCGTTGTGAACAGCTCAGGTGAAGGCAGTCTCGAGAGATTGCTGGAGGTGACGGGCGGCCCGGTTCCCGCAGTCATTGATTTCGTGAACATCTCTCCCACCGCCAGAATGGGTTTCGACGCCCTGAGCAAGGGAGGTCGCCTGGTCGTCGTCGGCGTGAGCGGCGGTGAAATCACCCTTTCCCTGGCTGGCCTGGTCTTCAAGGCCAACTCCATCCTCGGCGCTCTGACCGGCTCGATCCAGGATCTGCGCGACGTTGTGGAAATGGCCAACAAGGGGCTGCTTCCTCCAACGCCGGTCGCTACCCTCGCCAAGGACAAAGTGAACGAGGCGATGGTCGCGTTGCGCGAGGGCAATGTGACCGGCCGCCTCGTTCTCGAAGACCTCTAACGAAAAGGCGTGGCGCTACATCGCAGCATGTAGCGCCCACCACTCGCGCTGCAGTTGGTCTCGAAATTGGGGAGCCGCGATTGCCGCAATGCGCGCACCGCGTTCAGCCACATCCAGACCTCGCAGATCCGCAACGCCATATTCCGTCACGATCATATCGACGTCGGTGCGGGGCAGGCTCGAAAGTCCGGGCGATGGCAAGGCGACCACGAGCCGGGAAACCGACCCGCCCTTTGCTGTTGCCGGCAAAGCAACGATGCTCAGTCCGCCCGGCGAAAGCTTGGCGGCGCGGGCAAAGTCGGGTGCCCCGCCCGCGCCGCTAACGGCACGACTGCCTGCCAGTTCAAGGTTGCACTGCCCGAACAGATCCACCGCCAGAGCAGAATTTACGGCCACGAGATCCGCGATCGAGGCGAGCCGCGCAGGATCATGCGTATGCTCGCAGCCCGCGATTTCGAAACAGTCCTGGTCGGCTGCCCAGTCGTACAGCGAACGGCTGCCGACCATAACACAGCCCTGATGGGCCCAACCTTCCTCCACCGCCCCAGCCTCTACCAGCACGCGAAAGCCCTCTCCGAGCATCCCACTCTGCATACGAAGGCGGCGATGGCCGGCGAGCGCTGCCAATAGAGCGGCCGGCACCTTGCCGATGCCAACCTGAACCGCAGAGCCATTTTTGACGTGGCCAGCGATTGACTTGGCGATTGTCACCGACACCTCATCAATCTCTCCGGTGTCGTAAGCGGGAAGAGATGTCTCGACCTCGCAAACGGTGTCGAATGCCTTCCTGTCGATCTTCGGGGATTGGGTGAGGTAGGGCACCGCGTGATTGACGACGGCGAGAATCCGCCGTGCGCGCCCCAGAACAACAGGCATGAATTCCGCCGCAAACCCAAGGGAATGCCGGCCATCCGGCCCAGGCGGCGATACCTGTACGACGCAGGTGTCAGGTGGGGTGCTGCATTCTCTCAGATGCTTGGTGAAGCCCCCATACGAGAGCGGCAGCCAATGGTAACGCCTCGCTTCGTGCAGTGAGCGAAAGGCAGGCTGCATGAACAGCCCTGTAACCTGGCATGAAGGATGCCAGGCGCCGAGGTCCAGTGCGTTGATGCCTGGTACTGCGCTGGTAACGATCTGGAGACCGCGGGTTCGTTCCGGATCCTGGCCCCAGGCGTCGAGAAGAGCGGTGGGCTCTCCCGTAGATCCAGCTACGAAGACGGTATCACCGGGGCGAATGGTATCGAGTATGGCCTCCAGGCTCATCTCGACACCGCTTCAGCCAAAGCAAGGGTCTGGCGGGCTTGCTTGAGATGCGGAATGTCGAGCATTTTGCCATCGAGACCGATGGTGCCGGCATCCGACGCGGCTGCGAATGCGTCGACAACCCTGCGCGCAAAGGCAATCTCCTCCTCGCTGGGCGTGAAGCTGCGGTTGATGGCGTCCACCTGAGCCGGATGGATTGCGATGCGGCCGGAGAAGCCCTCGGCGCGCGCGGCACGACACGATGCAGCCAGGCCCTCCTCATCCCGGAAATCGACGAACAGCGTCTCAATCGCCGGGACGCCGGCAGCGTGCGCGCCCAGCAGCGTCAGCGATCGCACCATCCTGAACGTGATCGCCCAGGCGCCGGTGGCATCAAGATTGGTGCTCGCACCAATGGCGGCGGAGAGATCTTCGGCTCCCCAGGTCAACCCGGCCAAACGACTGAGATTTGCTCCTGCATAGTCCGCGAGCCGGAACGGTGCTACCGCCGTTTCGGTCGCGACCGGCAGAATGCGGGTCGATCCGAGGTCGAGACCGTTCTGAGCCTCGAATGCGTCAAGATACAGCGACAATGTCCGGACATCCTCCGGGCCATCGGGCTTAGGCAACATCAGTCCATCCGGCGCGAACGGCATCACCGCGACGAGGTCATCGAGAGCGAGAGCGCTTGTAAGCGGATTGATCCGGACCCACAGTTCGCAGTGTCGGGTGCCGATCTTTCGCTCCCGCAGAAACGCCGCGACTTTTTCACGCGCTTCGGGCTTGTTCTGGGGAGCTACGGCGTCCTCCAGATCGAGGATCAGCGCATCGGCGCCGGCACCATCGGCCTTGCCCAGCTTCTTGTCGCTGTCTCCGGGAATAAACAGCCAGGACCGCGGCGTCATGAAGCCACCGGACGCTTGCGCTGCAGTCCCGACCGCCGACAATGGGCGACCAGATCACCATGCTGGTTGTAGGCGCGGTGCAGGAATGTAACGACACCCTGATCGGGCCGGGACCGGCTTTCGCGAAGTTCGATGACTTCAGTCTGGACGCGGATGGTGTCGCCATGGAAGACGGGCTTGGGAAAGCGGACTTCATCCCAGCCCAGGTTCGCAACGGCCGTACCCAGCGTCGTATCGCCGACCGAAATGCCGACCATCAGGCCCAGCGTGAAGGCCGAGTTGACGAGCCGCTTGCCGAATTCCGTCTCCGTTCTGCAGTATTCCTCGTCGAGGTGCAGCAGCGCCGGGTTATGGGTCATCGCGCTGAAGAGTACATTATCAGTCTCGGTCAGCGTGCGACGGATGGGATGGTCGAAGACATCTCCCACGTTGAGTTCGTCGAACCATTTGCCAGCCATGCATCGTTCTCCTTGATTTATCCCTCCCACCTAAGCTGCCGGCGCCTCCCCCGCTCATAGGAAGTGGTTATCCCTGTCAGACGAAGTCGCTATTTTGGCTTGGTCGCCACAGGCCCGAAGGTGTCCGCTCAAGCGATTCGGCCATTGCCGAAGCAACCGCTGTGAGAGGAAACATGGAAATCATCGAGCGCCAGGAAACCAGCCATCCGTTTCTCGACGGCCATCCCAAGCGACTGCTTATCGGCGGGCAATGGGTGAATTCGGTAACCGGCGAGACCTTCGAGGTCACCAATCCTGCAACGGGCAAGGTCATCGCGACTGTCGCACGCGGCAATGCCCAGGACATCGACCTTGCCGTGCGCGCTGCTCGCGCAGCCTTCGAAGGACCATGGAGCACCTGGTCGCCCTTCGATCGGCAGAACCTGATGCTCAAGATCGCTGACACGATCGAGAAGAACTTCGATGATCTCGGCCTGCTGGAAACCCTCGACATGGGTGCACCGGTTGCCCGGACAAGCATGTTCAAGCGGTGGATGCTCCAGGCCTTCCGGTTCTATGCCGCCCAGGCAGTGAACATTCGCGGCGAAACGCTGGAGAACAGCTTCCCCGGCTCCTTCATGAGCTACACCGTCAAAGATCCGATCGGTGTCGTCGGGGGCATCATTCCGTGGAACGGCCCCCTGATCACGCAGCTGTGGAGCATCTGCCCGACCCTTGCCACCGGCTGCACGCTGGTTCTGAAACCGGCGGAGGAGGCACCACTGTCATCGCTTCGGCTTGCCGAGCTGATGATGGAAGCGGGTCTGCCCGAGGGCGTCGTCAATGTGGTACCCGGCCCCGGAGCCACCGCCGGCGCCGCACTGGCCGAGCATCCGGACGTCAACAAGATCGCGTTCACCGGGTCCACTGCCACAGGCAGGAGGATCGTAGAGGCCTCGGCCCTGAACATGAAAAAGGTCGCAGTGGAACTTGGCGGAAAGTCGCCGGATATCGTGTTCGAGGATGCCGATCTCGATATTGCGGTGCCGGGCGCCGCGATGGGATGTTTCGGAAACACCGGCCAGGTCTGTTACGCTGGCACGCGTCTCTTCGTTCAGCGCTCGATCCACGATGCCTTCGCACAGCGCCTTTCCGACTTCGCGGCAACGCTGCGGGTGGGAGACAGCTGCGATCCTGCAACCCAACTTGGCCCCCTCGTGTCGAAGGCCCAGCTCGACCGCGTGACCAGCTATGTTGACCTTGCGCAGCAGGAAGGCGCGCGAGTGATGTTCGGCGGTGAACGGCTTGGTGGATCGCTCGCGGAAGGGTATTTCGTTACGCCGACGGTTCTCGCAGGCGTCAATAACGACATGCGCGTGGCGCGCGAAGAGATCTTCGGTCCGGTCATTTCCATCATTCCCTTCGATGACGAAGCAGAGGTCATCCATCTCGCCAATCAGACAGAATACGGTCTGGGCGGAGCCGTCTGGACCCGCGACGTCGGGCGGGCGCATAGGGTTTCGCGTGCGATCAAGGCGGGAATTCTGTGGGTCAACTGCTACGGCGTGACCGATCCCTCGGTCAGCTATGGCGGAACGAAAATGAGCGGATACGGAAGCAAGGGCGGTCCGCATCATATCGAAGACTACCTCTACTCGAAGACGGTGTGGCTGCGCACAGCATGAGCTTGCCTCGTCCTTTCCGGGTCGACGTCCCGCAAGAAAAGCTGGACGTCATCCGCACCCGCCTTCGCATCTCGGCCCTCCCGCCCGAACCCGATGACGCAGGTGAATGGAACTACGGGATCGACGGGGCCTTCCTGAACCGATTCATTGACCACTGGGTCCATGCGTACGACTGGCAGGCAGCACAGGCACGGCTCAACAAATGGCCCCAGTACGTCGCTCGGGTCGACGGGCTGGATGTGCATTTCTACCACGTGCGCGGAAGCGGTAGGGGACGCGCACTCGTGCTTACCCATGGATGGCCGGGATCCACATTGGAGTTCATGGGAATGGTCGAGCCCCTCGCCTTCCCTGACCGGTACGGCGGCGACCCGGCGTTAGGCTTCGACCTCGTCATCCCGACACTGCCTGGCTACGGGTTCTCTCAGGCAGCGCCGCGCCCCATCGGACCGCGCCGCATAGCGTCTCTATGGCGCAAGCTCATGACCGAAGTCCTCGGCTATGAGCGCTTCGGCGCACAAGGGGGGGATTGGGGATCTGCGGTTTCAACCTTTCTCGGAGCAGATCACGGCGACGTCGTCGCCGGCATTCACCTCAACATGGTCGCGGCAATGTCCCGTCCAGTCAGCCCCCCTTCATCCGACGAAGAAACCGCCTATTGGCGCACTCTCAGCAGGGTGCAATCCCGATCCTTCGGGTACCATCAGGTCCAGACCGAGAACCCGCAAACCATCGCGGCTGCACTGTCCGATTCCCCAGTGGGCTATGCCGCATGGGTGCTCGAGAAATTCAATGCCTGGAGCGACGCTTCTCTTGGTCTGGAGCAGCGTTTCGGGCTTGACGACCTCATCACCAACCTGATGATCACGCTCGTCAACGATGCTGTCGCGACATCCATCTGGCTATATCGCGGTCGCGCCACGGAAGCGGCAAAAGGCGGATATGCAGGCGTACGGGTCGAGGTTCCGACCGCCGTCGCGCAATTTCCAGCAGAGTTCATCCCCTACCCACCCCGGGGGCTTGCAGAACAAACTTACAATATCACACGCTGGACGATCATGCCGGCCGGCGGACATTTTGCAGCGCTTGAAGAACCTGTCGCGCTTTCCGACGATATCCGCGAGTTCTTCTCCCAGGTTCTGTAACGAGCTTCGCGTAATTCATGCCGGACAAGGATTCCCAATGTTCATCCAGTCCGCTACGCCACCCCCTGTTCGCTGCCCGATCGAAAAAAGATGCGTCAAGGAGCCGATACCATGCTTGCCTATCACCTCGTTGGAACCGATGGCATCAAGGATCTGCAGCCTGCCGAACTCCCAGTCCCATCTCCTCGACGCGGCCAAATCCTGATCAGGATGCGCGCGGCGTCACTCAACTTCCGCGACCTTCTTGTGGCCAAGGGTGGTTACGGCGCGGAAATGCCTATGCCGATCATTCCTCTGTCTGATGGCTGTGGCGAGGTGGTCGCCGTCGGGGACGATGTCAGCCGCTTCGTCGTCGGCGATCGAGCCTGCCCCACCTTTTCTAACAACTGGACTGGCGGACCGGTAGCGGCGGAACACATTCCGACGTCGCTGGGTGGTTTCGTCGATGGCGTGCTCGCCGAGTATGTCGTCTGCGATGCGAAGATGGCCGTGAAGCCACCAGCACATCTGTCGTTCGAACAGGCCGCGTGCCTGCCCTGTGCCGGCGTGACAGCGTGGTCCGCGCTGAATGGTCCACGGGCGGTAAAAGGTGGGGAAACAGTCCTGACACTCGGAACCGGCGGCGTCTCGATGTTTGCAGTTCAGTTCGCCCGCGCCGCGGGTGCACGCGTCATCGCGACCTCTTCCAGTGACGAGAAACTCGCCCAATTGCGCGCGCTAGGCGCTGATGACACCATCAACTATGCATCCCATCCCGACTGGGAGCACGAAGTTCTTCGCCTCACCGATGGGCGCGGCGTGGACCATGTCGTGGAGATCGGCGGCGGCGGAACCTTGCCAAAATCGATCGCATCGACGGCGGTGAATGGTCAGGTTCACCTCATTGGCGTCCTGACGTCCGGGCAGATAAATCCGCTGTCGATCATGTCCTGGAAAACCATACGCGGCATCCTCGTCGGCTCGCGCGATGATTTCGAATCCATGAACCGGATGATCGAAGTACATCGCATCGAACCCGTGATTGATGAAGTATTTGAATTCGACCGGGCAGCTGACGCCTATCGCAAGCTCGAAGCGGCGAAACATGTAGGCAAGATTGTCATAAGGGTCAGCTGACATTTCTGAACTGCAGCGCTGAACTTCTTCCCGTTCAAAATGCGCTAGGGTAACCCTTCCCGTGGTCCTGATCGTATTCACCCTGACCGATCATCCGCGCTCGACGCTGCGACTTCGGGCTACCGAAGGCAATGGCACGGTTAGCGAAGAATAGAACGTCGACACATGTTAGGGGATCGGTGCCGCTCAACCGACCCCGACGTGGTCGTTTTACCGACTACCGATTGTAACCCCTAAGCAAGCCACCAGCGCAGACTAACCTTCGCCGACCTGCGAAGTACGCCGCGCCCCTTCGACCGTTTGCTCGATGCCGATGCTGATAGCTGATGGTAAGTCCCACCACGTATTGCCGGACAGATCACCCCTGGTTCACCTTAACGGGACCGCGGAGACGGCAATGCAAATGCTTCGACGCGATCCATGAGCGGCGACTGGATGAGCACGCTGCCCCCGGAGACGATCACCACAAACTGGCGGCCACTCTTCGGCGATATGTAGGTCATCGGGGTTGCCTGTCCGCCGGTCGGAAGTCTGCCCTTCCACAGTTCACGCCCCGTAGCCGCGTCTAAGGCGCGGATGCTGCGCTCCTGCGCGGCGGCAATGAACACGATACCGCCGCGTGTGACAATCGAGCCGCCCATCATCGGCAGGCCCATTGTGATCGGGATGCCAAGAGGAACGCCCAACGGACCACTATCCTGCGTGGTGCCGAGGGGCTTTTGCCAAAGCAGCTTGCCCGTGTTCAGATCGACAGCGCTCATGAGACCGTAAGGCGGTGCATTGCACGGAGCTCCAAGCGGCGACACGAAGGTGTTCACCGATACGGCAAACGGTGTCCCACCCTGCGGCAACGGAAGGCTCAGATCATGGAACCTGATGCCCTTCTGCTTCTTTGCCATCGCGTCTGCCGTGACACGGGGAATCAGACGGACGGTCGAAGGCACCTGAATCGAATTGACGAAGAGTACGCTCCGTTCGGGGTCGACCGATACGCTGCCCCAGTTCATGCCGCCACCAATGCCTGGAGAGACGAGAGCCTCCTTGGTGCCGATCGGCGTGAATGGCCCATCGTAGCGCATCGAGCGGAAGCGGATCCGGCACCAGAGCTGGTCGAAAGGCGTGGCCCCCCACATATCGCTTTCTTTGAGGGTATTCCCAGCGAACGAGGGCATACCAACAGAGAAGGGTTGGGTTGGCGAAGCACGATCACCGGGTGCGGGATCCACCGTCACGCGTCGTTCGACCACAGACGCCAAAGGGCGACCGGTACGTCGATCGAGGACGTAGACCTGGCCGGTCTTGGTCGGCTGGACCAGCGCCGGAACCTGCCTACCGCCGATCTGCAGGTCCACGAGCGTAGGCTGAGAGCCAACATCGTAATCCCATACGTCATGATGGACGGTCTGGAACGACCAGCGTCGTTCGCCGGTTTGAACGTCGAGCGCCACGACCGAACTGCTGTACTGGTCGGAAAGCGCTGTTCGGCTCCCACCCCAATGGTCCGGTGTCGCATTGCCAGTCGGGACATAAACAAGCCCGAGCTTGTCATCGCCGCTCATCGGCCCCCAGCTGTTAGGAGTACCGAGAGTATAGGTTTCACCAGGCCCCGGTCTCCCGTGGAAGCCGGGACGTCCAAGATCCCACGCCCATGCGAATTCACCCGTCGCCACATCGAAGGCTCGGATGACACCGGATGGCTCGCCGACCTTTACATTGTCGGCGATCCATCCGCCGAGGATGACTTTGCCTCGTACAATCGTCGGCGCCGAGCTCACATAATAGAAGCCGGGATCGACCTGCCCCATGCCTTCCTTGAGGTTCACCATACCGTTTCGACCGAACGAACGACAGGGCCGCCCGCTGCGCGCATCCAGAGCAATCAGCCGTGCATCAAACGTTGCCGACACGATCCTGTCCGCACAATCGCTCGCATTGGGAACGTGTGCGTAGGCTACCCCGCGACATGCTGTGACCAGCGACGCCCCGGTAGGATCAACCTTCGGATCGAAACGCCACTTCTCTTTGCCGGTTTCGGGATCCAGAGCGATCACGACGTTTGTCTGCGAGCACAGGTAAAGCGTATCCCCCACCAGGATGGGCGTCGCCTCAAGAGGGCTCTGCGTGCCTTTCTGAACGATGCCCGTGCGATAGGACCACGCCGGCTGAAGCTTGGCCACATTGGTCGTGTTGATCTGGGTCAGCGGCGAGAATCGTGTTCCGGCATTATCTCGGCCATAGGCCTGCCATTGCCCATCGGGTTGCCCGCCAGGGTTCGTGAGCGATCGTACTGGAGATGAGGCCGATAGGGCGGGATTGCCTGACGGCAAAAGCGCTGCGACCAGAACTATTGCGAGAGTGCCGCATCCCAATGCTCCTGCGGTATATCCGGCCCGCGCGCCGGAGGTATCCCCCTCGCCCAAACCCCGTCGCACGAACGGCAGAGCGAAGAGCAATCCAATGAGCCCCGGACCGATCAGTCGGGGTGCAAGACCCCAGCCATTGAGCCCCGCCTCCCACAACGACCAGATCGCAGTCAATGCGAGAAACCCGGCATAGAGCCAGGCGCCTGATGAGCGCCTGATCCATAGGAGAATGCCGGCAAGCATCACAGCCGTCCCGCCTAGCAGGTAGTAGATGCTCCCACCCAAAGCAGTGAGCCACCCGCCACCGGCAGCAATCAACCCTCCAGCTACCAGGAGGAACAATGCGAAAGCGCGAAGGGCCACGATGCTGCCGGTTTTCAAGTCTTAGTGGAACTTGATCGTGAGGTCGGCCGAAACCCAGCGGGGCGGACCGTAGAAGCCGTAGCGATATCCGGCCACGCCGTTCAGCAGGAAGATCGACGTCTTGTAGCGCTTGTCGAAGATATTCTTGACGGAAACAGAGAGCCTGTACTTGTCGTCGATGTCGGCGATATCGACCTGCCCGTTCACGACACCATAGGATGGAACGCGCGCAGCCGGGTCATTCGCTGGATCGTTGTAGAAGTGCGACCGGGCCCGGCCATCGATCTGGAAGCCGATGGTCTTGTTCCCACCGTCGATCGGCAGGTCATATCGCAGCAGCGCCGAAGCCGTCCACGACGGTGCGATCGGCATCTTGGCGTCGTTCACGAACAGGCCGGCATTCGACACATCGTTGAGCTTGGAGTGAAGAAGGCCGCCATTGGCCTGGAATGTGACACGCGGGAAAGGCTTAAGAGTGAGATCCGCCTCCATGCCATAGAGCTTTGCATCGTTGTTCGTGATGAACGAGCCGACCCCGACGAAGGAGATGGCCTGATAGTCGCTGTAGTCGTAATAGAACGTCGAGGCGCTGATGTTGCCGCGGCGATCCCAGAAGCTCGCCTTGACGCCCACCTCGTAGGCCAGAAGGGTTTCCTGCGCATAACGGAACTGCTGGAACGGCAGGCCGACGGAAACCAGACCGTTGTTGAAGCCTGGCGCCTTCACGCCGCGACTGAATGAGGCATAGAGAAGCGTGTCGGGCGACGGCTTGTAATCCAGCTCGACCTTTGCCGACCACAGGTTCTTCTTGATGTGGTTGAGACCGCCCGCGGTCGCATCCGTGAACACATTCTCGCCGACGGCCGCGCCGACCGGGAGGTTGGCATCCTTTTCGTAGCCGACAAACGGATTGGTCGGATCAGTGGGCTGATAGATGCCGTTCACCTGCTGGATCGTCTTCTCATCGCGTGAGCCGCGCAGACCCGCGATGAGCGTCAGGTTCGACACGAGATCGAACTCGGCGTTTCCGAAAACGGCATAGCCTTTCGAGCGCTGGTAGACATTGGCTTTCAGCGCGACCGACCCAGGACCGGCAAACTGCGCAAGCGGAGCCAGAATGTTCTGCTCCTGCACCTGATTGAGGTAGTACGCCCCGACAGTGAAGCGGCTGGAACCGGCATCGATGTAAGCGCGCAGTTCCTGCGAGAACTGATGGCTTGGGTTGTTGTAGTGCGTCGCGCAGATGGCGACCTGAGTGCCGTCGCAATCCTCCACCGTGTTGCGACGATAGTGGTTGTAGCCCGTGACTGAGGTCACGGTCACATCGCCGATCTTCCAGTCCAGCTTATTGATCGCGAGGAACGATTTGGCTCCCAGCAGCTTGCGCAACTGACCATTGTCGGACTCGCCGCTGACGGGCCCGACACCCACTGCGTCAGGCGAACCCTTGGGCAGCGTGTACTGATAGCCAGTCGACGGATCCTGAGCGATGGCGTCGCGCCAGATCCCGCTCGTGTAGCCACTTGCCTTGTCGTACGAGACGCGCAGCACGTTGGTGAGCGTGTCGGTCGGCGTAAAAAGAACCGATCCACGGATCGATTTCGACTTAACCTGGCCGCCGTCGGGCTGGTTGCCCGTGCGATTGTCGAGCCAGCCATCGTTGTCGTGGTATTGTCCCGCCACGCGCACGGCGAGGATGCCGGGCGCGACAGGGGCATTGACCATGGCCGTCACAGTCCGGTCATCGTACGATCCGTAGGAACCGCTGATCGAGGCCTCGAACTTGTCGACCGGCTTGCTCGAAATGTAGTGGATCAGACCGCCGGTGCTGTTGCGGCCAAAGAGGGTTCCCTGCGGCCCGCGCAAAACTTCCACGCGCTGCATGTCATAGAGAGGGAATGCACCGGCGCCGGTCGTCACGAGGTACACGTCGTCGACGTACGTTGCGATCGGAGCCTCGGTGCCGTCGTTGGAATCGTTTTGGGCGACGCCGCGCACCGAGAAATTGGTGTTCGTCCCTGGGCCATAGATCGAGGTGTTCTCGACATTGGGAACCGCGTTCACGACTGCGGTGGAATCCTTGATCGACATTTTGTCGAGCTGGTCTCCGCCCAGCACCGAAATCGAGATGCCGACATCGTTGAGCTTCTGCTCACGCTTCTGGGCGGTGACGACAATCTCGGCGATACCGTAATTTTCGCTGCGAGTTGCTGAAGCGGGCGGAGCCGGCCGATCTTGGGCTTCTCCGGCGGCTTGCGCGAAGGCCGTGGCTGGTGCGGTCGATGCGAGAAGGGCCGCCGTCAAGCGGGCACACTTCATCCTCGACGAGTAAGACTCGATCGTCATTTCACTCTCCCCTTTGTGTTATACTTTTGCGTGCTTGATCAGGCGTACTTCGCCTTGAGCCCTTCCATGAAGCGGTTCAGATTGGGCAACCCCGTAGCCGCCACCACGCCTCCATCGACCGGGATAGCTGCACCGGTGACATAAGAAGCCGCATCGGAGGCGAGGAACGCCACAACCTCGGCGACCTCTTTGGCAGCCCCAAGCCTGCCAAGCGGAATGGCATTGATGAACGCATCCAGAAGACCGGGAACCTGTGCAACGCCCGAGAACAGAGCCGTGTCGATGGCGCCGGGGCATATCGCATTCACACGGATGCCCTGCCCGGCCAGATCGAGTGCGAGGTTCTTGGTGTAGTTGACGATGCCGCCCTTGGCCGCGTTGTAGGATGCCATCCCGAAATCACCGGAAAGGCCCGAAATCGACGCATTGTTGATGATCGACCCGCCACCAATGGCCTTCATGTGCGGGATCACTGCCTTAGAGCAGTAAAACACCGAGAACAGATCGACTTCCAGGACCTTGCGCCAGAGATCGGCTGAGGTGTCGCTGGTCGAGCCCATCCCACCGATGCCGGCGTTGTTGAACAGGACATCGATCCGACCGAACCTGCCCATACCAGCATCCACGGTCGCTGCGACGTCATCCTCGATCGACACATCCGTACGCAGGTACACGGCCTTGGAACCGAGGCCCTCAGCAAATTGCGCGCCGAGCTCATCATTTAGATCGGCGATGGCAACGCTACCGCCTTCGTCGACAAAGATCTGTGCGAAAGCCGCCCCCATACCTGAGGCGCCACCGGTAACCAGCGCAACTCTACCTTCGAAGCGTCCGCCCACAGCCATCTCTCCATGTTACGCCCGATGTACGGGTCGTTCTGGAAGCAGTGGTGCAACCGACCGCGGTTTCGTCAAACTAAGGTTTGCGTCTGCCTGCCATAGCAAACCCATATGATGACCCAAAATGCTCCAACGTCGGGCATCAACCGTAACCTATACGGCTGCATAGGGTTTTCATATGCACCCCATAATCAACTACTGGGTTACGCAGGCGACCCGGGGGCATATCGCTATTGGCTCCACACCGCCGCACGTCTGGTCGGTGATAAGGGTCATTAAGCGCGTATCAGCGCGAGGAGAGAAGATATCATGGCGAGAGGCAGAATTCGGTTTGGTGCGTTCATCACGCCTTTCCACACCCCTGACGAAAATCCCGGTCTGGCGCTGGAGCGTGACTTCGAGCTGGTCGAGTGGATGGAAAAGCTGGGCTACGACGAGGTCTGGTTCGGCGAGCACCACAGTGGTGGCTGGGAGATCAACTCGAGCCCCGAACTCGCAATCGCTACGGCAGCTCAGCGCACCTCGCGCATCCGCCTTGGCACCGGGGTTTCATCGGTTCCCTATCACCATCCCTTCATGCTTGCCGACCGTATCCGTCAGCTCGAGTATCTGACGAAGGGCCGTGTAATGTTCGGCATGGGTCCGGGCTCCCTTCCGTCGGACGCCCATATGCTGGGCATCGATACCGCGAAGGTGCGCGACATGCTCGACGAAGCGATCGGTCCGATGGTCCGGCTGCTCAAGGGCGAGACCGTCACCTGCAAGACCGACTGGTTCGAGATGCGCGACGCGCGGCTTCAGCTCGCACCTTACGACGAAAACGGCGTCGATATCGCGGTCGCCAATCAGGTGTCCCCGACCGGCGCCCGCGCAGCGGGCACGTTCGGCCTTGGGATGCTTTCGCTCGGCGCTACCACGACAGGCGGCTTCAACGCCCTCGCCTCCAACTGGGCGATCGCCGAAGATCTGGCCAAGGACCACGGACAAACCGTGGACCGGTCCCGCTGGCGGTTGGTCGGCCCGATCCATGTCGCTGAAACTCGCGAGCAAGCCCGCGCGAACGTCGAATACGGTTTCCACCGCTGGATCGACTACTTCCGGCACGTGGCTGCCCTTCCCCTGGCACCCGCCGGCGTCGATCCGGTCCAGATGATGATCGATTCGGGCTTCGCAGTGGTCGGCACGCCTGACGATGCCGTCGAGCAGCTCGAGCGACTCATCGATCAGTCCGGCGGCTTTGGATGTTTCCTCAAGCTGGGCGTGAACTGGGTCGATTTCGCCCAGACCAAGCGCTCGTACGAGCTCTTCGCACGATACGTCATCCCGAAGATCAACAACCTCAATGCCAACCGGGTGGCCTCTGAAGCCTGGCTGCGCGACAATCATGCAACGTTCTCCGGCGCCATGAAGTCGGCGGTGAGCGCGCGAATCGATTCCCATGTGGCTGAAAAGGGGGCTCAGCATGTTGCCCCCGGCGTTCAGGACGCACTTAAGGCCTGAACTAGGCCGCACCGTTCGGACGGCGCTCGCTCCCAACCGGGCGCCGTCCGGACATTCAATCCCCACCAATTATCCGTGAAACAGGCAATGCGAATGATCGAAGAACCCTTCGTCAAAATGTACCAGCTCCAGCCCAAGGAAGGTATGACTGGCGACCTCATCGTGGCTCTGCGCGCGTTGGCCGCTTCGCTGGCGGACATCGACGAATGCCTGAGTTGCACCATGCTGGCGGGTCATGAACCGGGAGAGACGGTGGTTTTCATGGAGCGCTGGCGCAGCGCGGCCGGCTATCGCAGCGCATCGAGCCAGATCGACGGAAGTCTGTTCGCACCCTTTGCCCGCCTCTTGGCGACCAAGCCGCAAGTGCATGAACTCGCCGAAGTGCCACTTACCGCCTGACTGGAAAGCTGATGAAGCACTCCCTTTCATTCAGCCCGCATCGCCGCGCCCCAGCCCCCGTCTTTCGCGGCTGAACTTGCCAAGCACGCGCTGCCCGGCCATCTGACCGCCATGCTCCGATCTGCTCTTGCTGCGCATGAGCGAGCAAGATCTTCTCGGAAGCAGGTCAGGAGCCCGGAGCAACATCTTCATCGGGAAAGATAAGGATGTGGAACAGGCGGGTCTCGAAATCCACCATTCCCCGCTGTGTCGCGCGCTCCGCATCCGCCACGCCATTTTGCGTCATTCGCGCCGCAATGAGGGTCACGAGCCTCCTTCGATAGTCTGCGAGCAGCTTTCGAAAGTGCGGATTACGCGCAGCTTCCAGGAACAGTTCAAAGCGCGCGAGGCCTCTCTGACGGTTTGACGGGTGGGAAAAGTGCGAGAGCAACGCATCGAAATTTACCGAACCATCATCGAAAAGGTAATCCTGCGCATCCTGAAAATCAGCGCCAAGCACAGAGTCCATCGCAAGCTCAAGCAAGGCTTCCCTAGTTTTGCAGTAATAGGAAGTGGAACTGGCTGGAAGACCAGCAGCCTGGTCAACCGCGCGGTGCGTCAGTCCGCGCGCACCCTTCTCGGCCAGCGTCTGTACCGCGGCGTCCGCGATCACTTGTTGCCGCTCTGTTCTCATCAGTATTCATAAATCCTATACAGGTGTATTGTTAGAGACCTCTACGGGTGTATAGGCCCCGGCTTAGACGACGCCACGCTCGAAGGCGAGCCGTGGAAACGCTGGAGCCTCCCCTATGAAAAAACAAAGCACGTCTCCCCGGGTTTGGTATCTCTCATTGTTGGGATCTGCCTTGGCGCTAACAGGTGTGATTCTTGCAGCCGGCGGGGCTTATCTCGCAACGCTGGGCGGATCGTGGTACTATCTACTAGCCGGTGCCGGACTGACCGTCGCCGGAATCCAAGTCGCGCGATCACACCTCTCTGGCGCCTTCGTATTTGTCGGCGTCCTGCTGGCAACCGTGATCTGGTCGATCTGGGAAGTCGGATTCGAATTTTGGCCGCTTGTCCCTCGCCTCGGCCCTTTCCTTGTGATGACCGCAGTGCTGCTTGCAATACTGCCCCACCTTACAGACGGCAGAGGTCGCCGCGCTGCGAATTTGGGGGCGCTGGTGGTTGTGGCCGGGATAGCGGTTGGGATTGCATCAATGTTCCAGGCGCACGGGGTTGTTCGACCGGACACGCCGAAGGGAACTGCTGGACCGGTTGCCCACAACCAAACCGAATCGCACTGGCAGTATTTCGGACGAACTCCGGCGGGCACACGCTTTGCGCCCGAGGAACAGATCACGCCTGCTAACGTCGCTGGCCTCGAGGTGGCCTGGACCATGCGGACAGGCGATATGAGCAAGACAGGTGTCGAAGCGCAGAACACGCCGCTGCAGATCGGCAACAGGCTATACGCGTGTACCCCGCGCAACCAAGTCCTGGCCTTGGACGCCGATAGCGGAAAAGTTCAATGGCGCTTCGACCCCGGTATTCGAGAGACCAGCTATAGTCGGTGCCGCGGACTGGGATACCACGAGGCAGATCAGGTCAGCGCGACCAATTCTGACGCTTCGACCGATGATTCCACAGCGGAATGCCGCAAACAGATCGTGATGACCACGTTCTCCGCCAAGATGCTCGCTTTCGATGCCGTAACTGGAAAGGCATGCAAATCGTTCGGTCAAAACGGCGTCGTTGATTTGCGGCGACAAGTCGGCGGCGGTAACCCTGCATTCTACTTCCAGACCTCCGCCCCCACTATCGTACGAAACCTTGTCATCGTCGGCTCCTTCGTGATGGACGGTCGCGCTGAGAAGATGCAGTCAGGGGTCATCCGGGCTTACGACGTGAAGAGCGGAAAGCTGGTTTGGGCATTTGATGCCGCGCGTCCCAATGACACCACGCCCCCGGCAGACGGCACGGACTTTGCGCTAAGCACCCCCAACATGTGGTCTACGCCAGCTTTCGACGACAAGCTCGGCATGATCTACCTGCCACTCGGCGGCGGTTCCGATGATTTCTGGTCAGAAAACCGTAGCAAGGCGACCGAAGAATATTCGACCTCGATCCTTGCTCTCGACATCGCCACCGGACGCGAGCGTTGGAAATTCCAAACAGTCCACCATGATCTGTGGGATTACGATGTCGCCTCCCAACCTGCACTCGTCGATGTGCTCGATGAGCATGGCCAGACCGTGCCTGCGTTGATCCAGCCCACCAAGACAGCCCAAATCTTCATGCTCGACCGGAGGACCGGGAAACCCATCACGCCAGTGAAGGAACTGCCGGTGCCCCAGGGCGGGCAGCCAGGTAACAGAACGTCCCGCACCCAGCCATACTCGGTAGGGATGCCGCAGATTGGGTCCAGTGGCCTGACCGAAGCCTCGATGTGGGGTGCCACCTTCTTCGACCAGCTCGCATGCCGCATTGCCTTCCGCAAAGTGCGGTATGAAGGCCCCTTCACCCCCATCACCACCAAGCCGACCCTGTTTTATCCAGGCTATTATGGCGGCTTCAACTGGGGCGGCGTTAGCATCGATGAAAGCCGCAATCTGATGATCCTCAACGACATTCGGATGCCGCAGGTCGTCACTCTGGTGCCGCAAGCCGAAGTGGATCCTAAGGAGGCCTCAGTTTCCGATTCGCTCGGGCTGTATCCGCAGCAGGACGGTGCTTTCGCCACCCGGCACCAGTCGCTGATGTCGGTTCTTGGGATTCCTTGCAATTCACCGCCATGGGGAACCATGACGGCGATTGACCTGAAAACCCGTCAGATCGTGTGGCAGCGGCCTATGGGAACTATCAAAGACTCCGTTCTGCCAATCGGCATCAAATCGCCGCTCTCGATCCCGGTGGGCATGCCGACGCTCGGTGGACCGATGACAACGGCCTCAGGTCTGACATTTTACTCTGGTACGCAGGATTACTACTTGCGGGCGATCGACACTCAGACCGGCGATGAATTGTGGAAAGGGCGCCTACCGGTCGGCACCCAATCGACGCCTATGACCTACACATCGCCGAAATCGGGGAGGCAATATGTCATCGTTACTGCTGGTGGGTCACGAGGCTCTCCGGACCATGGCGACTTTATCATAGCATACGCTCTGCCCAAGAAGGCGCCCTAACTTTGCAAGGCTGCCGGCCTCAGTTAATTTCTGCGGCCGGCAGCCTTGAATTCGTTCGGATGATACCGATTTTGCGGTGCCACAAAGCGTGAAAACTCTAGTTAGTACGAGCAATCTGATAATATATTTAAATATTACCTATTTAATTTTCAA
>NZ_JABXWS010000140.1:0-1347 GCF_015594425.1 Novosphingobium sp. HR1a | reverse complement strand
CAGGCTGCGGAAAAAGGCTTGGCAGAGCCCGCCATTGGCCCCGGTTTCGCCGTTTTCTAGCCCACGGCGTCAGTCATTCTGGGAGGTGACCTTCCCGAAGCCGGTCGTTTTTGACCGGCCTTGGGCGCTGTAAGGCGCATGCCTAGGTCGCGGCCAGCAGTTTCGGCAGCCTGACGAGGTTGTAGGCGGCAGCGGTGAGCGTGAAGGACCATCCGACGCGATGTTGCCCACGGTGTCGGGTTTTTCGCATGGTGCCGCAGGTTTTTGCCCATCCGAACACTTCCTCGATCCGCTTGCGGATTTTTTGGGAGAGGCCGTAGCCGGGATGGCGTGTCGTACGCCCGTCGATTGCCGAGCGCCGGTTGCTGTTGTTCTGAGCCACATGCGGGGTGACGTCCATCTCGCGCAATGCCTCGACGAAGGCGGCGGTGTCGTAGTTCTTGTCCGCGCCCAGCGTGATCCGATGGCGCCCTTCCATCCGGCCCAGCATGGTCAGTGCGGCATCGCGTTCGGCGGTGCCGGTCGCGTGGGTGAGGATCGCATCGACAACGAGGCCATTGCGGTTCTCCATGAGGACATGGGCCATATGGCACAGCTTGGCTGCTTGGCCCCGCGCTTTCTTGAATAGGCGGGCATCGGGGTCAGTAGTTGATGCATGGGTCGCATTGCTGCGCTTCTCGCCCCGGAAATCGCGTCCGGCATTGCTCGGCGCTATTTTCTGCTCGCCATGGCCGGAGACTGAACCAGCGTCATCGTCATCCCCGGGGCCGCCTTCATCCTTGGGCCTGAAGCTCTTCACGCTGGCCCACGCTTCGATCAACGTGCCGTCCACCGAGAAATGATCGTCGGACAGAAGAGCCTGCACGCGTGCCTGGTTGATGATGGCGGACAGGAACTTGGCGGCAACGTCCCTGGACAGCAGCCTCTCACGGTTCTTGGTGAAGACCGTGACATCCCAGATCGGCGCATCCATCGCCAGGCCGACGAACCAGCGGAAGAGCAGGTTGTAATCCATCTGCTCCATGAGCTGGCGCTCCGAGCGGATCGTATAGAAAGCCTGCAGGAGCAACGCGCGCAGTAGCTTCTCGGGCGGGATCGATGGCCGGCCAATGCGCGAATACATCACATCAAAATCCGCTGACATTACCTCGAGAGCTTCGTCGACGATCGCGCGGATCGCCCGAAGGGGATGGTTCGCCGGAACCCGGGCTTCGCAACTCACGTAGGAAAAAAGCCCTTCGCTCCGGTAATCGCCGCCCCGCATTTCAAATCCTTCAACCTCAGCTGAAGGCGTCTGAATCACCTCAAGCGGCTCAAGGAAAGAACCTTTTTCCGCAACCTGTTAAA
>NZ_JABXWS010000106.1:0-25613 GCF_015594425.1 Novosphingobium sp. HR1a | reverse complement strand
CTAGATCTTGGTGATGTCGACCTGCACGCGGGTAGTATTACCATCCGGCAGACCAAGTTCTTCAAGACCCGCATTTTGCCGCTACCGGGCAGCGTTGTAGTCGAGCTTCGGGCCTACATCGATGCGCGTCGGCGTGCCGGTGGATCACACGACGCGCGGTCGGGTCTGTTCTGGCACGAGCGAGGCGACGGCCATTACACTCCGGAAATGATCACCTGGTTGCTCTCCGACGTCATACGCCGCGCCGGGTTGAAACCATTGCGAGGAAAAGCAGGCCCGCGCGTGCATGACCTGCCCCACTCGATGGTCGTGAACAGAATCCTCGAATGGTACCGAACGGGCATCAATCCGCAGGAGCGCTTGCCGTTCCTTGCGACTCACCTCGGCCATCGGGATATCAACTCCACGCTGGTCTACATTACGGTCACGCAGGAGTTGCTGCACCTCGCCAACGAGCGGTTCCGCACGATGGGCGCACAATGCCTCAGCCTGGGGCGGGAGGCGCAGCCATGAGCAAAGCCGACCCGTTCCCGAAACTGTTGCGCGCGTTCTTCTACGAATGGCTGGTCGAGCAGCGCAACGCGTCCATCCATACGGTTCGCTCATACCGTGACACCTGGCGGCTGTTGCTGCGGTTCGTCGCACAGCGTGCAGGAAAGAAGGTGGTGGTGATCACGCTGGCCGATCTGACCGCCAGCGCCGTCATTGCGTTCCTCAGCCACGCCGAACATGAACGCGGCGGCACAATCGGCACGCGCAACTGTCGGCTTGCCGCGATCCGCAGCTTCTTCCACTTCGTGGCCACCAAGGATCCCGCATCGATCGCCCAATGCGTCGAAATCCTCCATATCCCGATCAAGCGTGCTCCCGTGTCGGAGCCGAGCTATCTGGATCCGGCGGAAGTGACGGCGATCCTCGCTCAGCCAGACCGTTCGACCGTTGAGGGTGCGCGCGACCATGCGCTGTTCTCGTTCCTCTACAACAGCGGCGCACGGATACAGGAAGCGCTCGATCTATGCCCCGAGGCGATCCGGTTCGAAAGCCCGAACTGCGTGCGTCTGACCGGGCTGCTGGTGCGCTCGCGCGCACCCAGGATGTATTCCATCCCCAACTCTTCCAGGGCGGCGATCGTATCGGCGCTGATCATGCCGCGATCGGCCACAACGCACGAGCGGGTTATGCCGAAGCGGGTGCGTAGGCGCGTGACGATGGGCATGAGTACCTTCACGTCGGCGGTGTTGCCCGGGACCATCTCGGTGCAGATCGGACGCCCCTGGGCGTCGATCACGACGGCCAGGATCATCTGGGCAAGCTCGGGCCGGTGGTCCTTGGAATGACCACGCCGACCCAGCGTGTCGCCGCCGGCACCGTAGAATGAGAGCGAGGTTGTATCCATGAACACCAGGCTCAGATCAGTGAACAGGTCACGCCGGCGATCGAACAGCTTTTCCTCGATCACGTCCTTCACACAGCGGGGTGCCAGCGCGCCCTCAGCCTTTTCCTCGATCTCTTCGCCCAGCCAGGCCATGGCGCGATAGAAGTGATGGAGGGCGAGATCCTGGCTGCCGTCGATGGCGTAGCTCTCCATCCAGTCCAGGCAGGCTCGGTCCGAGCCGGAGACAAACAGGCGGTGCAGTGCGGCGACGAATACGGCGCGTTCCACGGCAAAGCCGAACTGACGGCCTTCTAGCACCTCTTCCAATACAGCATCGATGCCAAGCCGCTGCCACAGGCGCCCGAACAGCAGCGGACCGCCGATCCGGCGGGCGTGGACCTGTGCGGGATTGGCTTCAATGGCATTGAGAACCATGGCCCGCTCGCTGAAGCGTCCGATTGATGCCAACAGCCGATCGAGGTCACCTGCCGCCAGTACCGCTTCCTTGCGGCCGAGATTGCGAATGATCCGCTGCTTTGCGCGGCCATTCTCACGCACGTTCTCTACCAGATAGAGGTAGGTATAGCCGTTTACGGTTTTCTCACGCACGAACATGAGAAGATTATCACCTTAGAAAATGCTCGAACGTCAAGGAATATCGCCATTTCTTTACAATTATTTAGCACCACACATTTTTCAGCCGCGTAGGCCCAGCACCAAAATTCAATGACTTACCAGACAAAGTTCGCCGTTCGTTCCTATGGCGCTGTTCAAGTCGGGCTTGGAAGGCGGCACATGCGAGTTCTTCGACGTCTTGCGTGGTTTGCCGACCAGTTCCTCCAGTTCGGAAATCCGGGCAGCCATACGCTCGATCATATCGTGTTGCGCGAGCAGAAGTTCGTTCTTCTCGGCTTCGCTCAGGACATGAAGGGGTGGTGGCGGCATGCACAGGGTGAATCAGGCATTGCCAGACCGCGCAACCTCTTTTTGCCACCCCCCTGAGCAATTACGCCGTAGCTGTGGCCGCGGCGCCAGGCGAAGTCATCGATGCCGACCACCCGCGCGGGCGGCGGCAGTTCGGCGGCAAGATCACCACGCCGTAGGACACGCAGCATCGTGTCGCGCGACCACGGCATCGCTAGTCGCGCCATCATCCGCGCCTCGGGCCGACCGCCTAGCGCCACCGCTACTGCCCGTACCAAGGCGTCGCAGCGGCCCACCCTGCGGCCATATCGACGGCCAACCGGCGGAGCCAATGGTTCGCTGAACGTGCGTCGTTGGCGAGACGTGTGCGTGCAGCGAAACCGACGGACCGACAGCCGAAGCCGAACCGTGCTGCCGCTGACCGGCAAATCCGAGAGCGTGCGGTCGTATCGACTGTGAAAGGACGTCGATGGGTTAGCGCAGTCCGGGCAGATCGCTCCAGCAGACGCCAAGCGGCCCGAAACCTCGACAGTTCCGTCCACGACAGCCCTGCTCTCCACAATCAAACCGGGTAGCGTCAGGCTGCTGTCCCACGCTTTCACGACCATTCACCCATACTCCTCGCTTTCCGTGAGCTGGAGTTCGCGGCTACCCTTCGAATTTGTCAAATCTGCACGGAATTTGAGTCAGACCCCCGTTTGCACGCCGATTGACAGCGAGGCCTCGCCAAAGCCGCCGCCCAAGTCCACTTCACTGCCATCGCCTACAATCTCAAGCGCACCCTGAACATTCTCACCATCGAGGCATGAAAAAGTTCCCTGCCACGCCCGGCGGCGTGTCCGTCCCACGGACCAGCGCTGAATAGGCCGGAAACTCAATGCTTTTCAGCACCCTACCACACCCGCGCACAGGTCTCATAAGCGCGGTCGCCGTGACACTCATTTCGAGCCGAATTGCTCGGTCAGCCACGTGCTCAACTATTACCGCGCGGTCGGCAAACTTGCCGCCTATCTTGATCGACAGGACTGCGGGAGCCGAAGATAGGCCCACGTGAGTTCAAAACTCCGGCGTTCGACCAAGCTCGTGTTGGACAGATTGCAACACAACGGCAATTACAATCCTGCAACTGCATCGGCGTTGCTACTTTTGATTAATTTCTATTTCTGAAGCAGAAAGGAAAAATTCAACGGACGAATTAGCTACCTCCTTTATTATATAGATGTCGACATCTTCAATGATTTTCATCAGTAACAGCTGCTGCAACCCAACGAAACAATGACCGATTAAAAAAAGAGCTAGCTTCAACGGTTCATCTTCGCGAAGAGTTCCTTGATCCATCAGGATCTTAAGGTATCGCGCCAGAAGCTTGTTTGTTTCCATGGGTCCGCGTTCATAAAAAATCCTTCCAATTTCAGGGAAGCGTCCGGCTTCGCCAATTACAACACGTTGAAGGGCGATGGCTTGCGGAGACGTTGCCTTGAGCAAAAATTGCTCGCAAAAGTGCACGAGAGTTGTCTTTGGGTCATCCTGCCGATCAAGAATTGTCACGAGTTCGGCGCGAAACTCCTTCGTCGCTCGATCGATCGCGGCGGCAAACAATTCCTCCTTCGATGAGAAGTATGCCCATAGCGTTGCCTTGGAACCGCCCATTTCACCCGCTATTGCTGACATACTCGTCCTAGCATAACCGTGTTTGAGGAAGGCTGCGACGGCAATGTCGAGAATCCACGTGCGCCGGACGTTTCGGCTTTGCTCGCGCCGACTTCCAACTTCAAGTGTTGGCGCCGTCATTACGTCTCACCTGGGTCATTTGACATTTCGTATCGTATCACGAACAACACCATTCATGCGAATTGCCTTGCGCACCGTGCCGGCAGGAGATGACACCACCGACCACTCCAACCTCAGTTATCGCGAGCCACAGTCACGAGGCTTGATACTTCTCCCACGATACTGCGGACAAGCCCCTCTCTTCGGGGCTTATATTGAACGGACACCCTCATACGCCGTTTGCCGCTTGCACGTCCTCCGGTTTGAGCTCAGCCAAGACCGCATCGCCGTACCTGTAGGGAGCGGCTTCGATCAGAACAAAAATGATCCGACAAACGCTCTGCGTCGTATTTCGCCAAAGGTGGTTTGTTCCTCGCTGCACGATGACACCGCCCCGCCCCACCTTTTTCTTCAGGCCATCTTCAAGTTCCAGTTCGATCTCGCCTTCCAGAACGATCCCGTAGTCAATGGAATTGGTCCGGTGCATTGGGCTTGCTTTCCCGGGATACATATCCACAATCCGAATTACGGATCCGCCTTCAAGAGTCAGACCCGTTGCACGAGTACCCCCATCAGTTTCGTCGTTGTTGTCGGCAGGCACCGTTGCCGTTGTCCAGATCGTACGGAACGCCGCATCGCCGGAAGGAATCCCCTCGGTGGTAAGCAAGTCGTCCGAGCGGAAGACGGAATTGCCATGCTTATCGTGGCCGGTAACAACGCGCTGAATTGGCGGGTAGCCACCATCGCCCTGATCGACTGCTATCATTGCGACTTTCCTCCATCGTGATTTTCGAAATTTGTTCGCAGACCTGCAAAGGCCGCATGCACCAGGCGGCTTACGTTACCGTCATGCGAAAAGCCCAAGCGCTTAGCGCATGGTGTTTTCAGAAGTGGCAGCTGACCAAATGCGGCCTCCATTTCCGGATCGGGTGCGTATCGAACAAGATCCTGCTCTGCACCTGCGTGATCACATATGGCGGCAACAAGCTCCGCGATCGATACTCGCAATGCCGGTAGGGTTATGCTGCCCACTGCATCAACTTGCAGGGCATGTGCCAGATTGTCAGCAAGACGTAAGGCAGACATGACCCACACCGTGGCACCTCGGGTCACTGGCACAACCGACTGCTGCCGAGCCATCAAGCCGCTGAAAAGATCGCTCATGAAGGCCGATTTGAGCCCGGACGAACCTGGAGCCCGAGCAACGACGCCCGGAACGCGTAGCGCTAACCCGCTGATAGCGCCACGTCGTGTCATCGTAGCTATCCATTCCTCCGCCATCGCCTTATGCGCTCCATACACCATCGTTGGTGCCACCGGCGTGCGATCATCGACAATCCGGGGAAGCGCCGTGCCGAACACTGCGATGCTGCTTGCAAAGACGAAACGGGGGATTGTGCCGCTACACGCAGCCGCATTTACGAGCGCCATCGTGGCATCGATGTTGACTCGTTTGGCCAGCTCCGGGTCCTGCTCCGCAGCTCCGCCGGGCACCGATGCCAGATGGACAACGGCATCACAGCTTTCCGCAAACAGGTGTGCCAACAAGCTGGGGTCGGTAAGGTCTCCCTCGACACCGGCCATTCCTCCGAGCCGAACATCGGTTGCAAGAACATCGCAGGCGCCTTGCAAGCGCCTTACCAGAGCGCTTCCTACAAAGCCCGCGGCTCCCGTGACGATTACGCGCATCCATCAACGCTCCAACGGCGACTTTGCCAAGCCGATCCGTTGCTCCATAGCGCCAAAAGGTGCGGCGCCGGCCTTCGTCCTGCCTTCCATCCGAACGACATCGCCAAAGCTCAAAAACGGTGTTGACGGATTGCCGTTCCGGATGATCTCGATCGCGCGCACTTCCGAAATGCAGGTCGATCCGACGAGTGCGTAGTCGTCGTTGGAAACGGTTCCCGATCCGATCACGGTGCCGGCGACCAGGTCCCGGGTCCGGGCTGCATGCGCGACGAGTTCGTGGAAGCCGACATCCATGGCGGCACCATTCGGGTGACCGAACGGCCGTCCATTGACCGCGACGCCCAACTCCATGCAGACGCGCCCATCCGCCCAAGCATCACCCAAGGCATCGGGGGTGACGGCGAACGGCGCCGCAGAACATGCCGGCTTTGCCTGTATCCAACCAAAACCCGTCTTCATCTCCGCCGGGGCAATGGCGCGCAGCGACCAGTCGTTGATCTGCATGATGAGCCTGATGTGCCGCATCGCTTGTTTCGGCGTCACGCCCATCGGAACCGCATCGACGATGACCGCGAATTCTCCTTCGAAGTCTATGCCGTCTGCTTCACTCGGAAACGGGACCAGATCGCGCGGTCCGTGGAACCGATCGGACATGCCCTGGTACATCAGTGGGCGATCCGTCTCGATGGGCGGCAGACCGAAAGCGACCTGCATGAGCCGCCCATGCGTGCCGAAGGCGGAGCCATCTAGCCATTGCCAGGTCCTGGGCATCGGTGCGCGCAGGCTGTCAATTGAAAGAGCCCTCCCTTCGCCCTCCTGCAGGCGATCAGCCAACGCGCGCAGTTCGGGCTCGTATCCTTCCCAGTCGGCGATCGCCGAAAGCAGATTGGGCGCTGATGGCGCGAGGAATCGCGCTCCGTCGGCGGAAACCACCAGCAACCGTCCGTCGGGCGTGCCGTTCTCCTGTGTGGCCAGACGCATGGGCCGCTTACTCCTCAATGATCGCGACTGCGCGCGTCCATCCGGCGGATGCTCCCTCGATCTTGTGCGGGAAGCAACTTACGGTAAAGCCGTGCGGTGGCAGGGCCTCCAAGTTGTGTAGCTTTTCCAGGTGGCAGTAGCCGATGTCGCGGCCCGCCTTGTGGCCTTCCCAGATTAGGGACGTATCGCCAGTTTCCTTCACTTTCTGAGCCGTGTAGACGAAGGGCGCATCCCACGACCAGGCATCGGTTCCGGTCACGCGCACGCCTCGTGTCGTCAGGTACATTGTGGCCTCGTATCCCATGCCGCAGCCGACATTTACGAAGTCTGGTTGCCCCAGTGCCTTGCCCGCCGCAGTGTTGACCAGCACGATATCGAGTGGACGCAAGTTGTGTCCGATCCGCGCCAGTTCGTCTTCGACATCTTGGGCCGTCACGACGTAGCCATCCGGGAAATGGCGAAAGTCCAGCTTGACCCCCGATTGAAAGCACCATTCCAAGGGCACTTCATCGATCGTAATGGCGCGCTCTCCGCCATCCATGGTCGGATGATAATGATAGGGCGCGTCGAGGTGTGTCCCATTGTGGGTGGTGAGCGTTACCCACTCGGCAGCAGCGAAGCCTTCCCCCCCCGGGGTCTGGTCGCCAGTTACTCCGGGAAAGAAGTGCTGGAGGTCCTTGACCGTTTCGTGATGAGTTTCGTAGGTAATTTTCGGGCGCAGGAACGGCGGATCGCTCACAACGTCGTTGCACAGGGTGATCGATAGGTCGACGAAGCGGCGTGTCATGGACGTTCCTTGTGTGTTATGCAGATTGCGCCAGCGTTGAGCGAAGGCCGATGGGGGTTACGATCGCGGCGAGAAGTGCGCCGAGCGCGACCTTGATGCTCGCGGCCGCCCAAGCAGGAAGGGTTTCTGGGCCTGCGCACCGCATCGTAAGAGCGACGACCCCAGTGCACACGAACGCCGACACCAGAGCCAGCAACAAGCCACGCAATGCGAGGTTGCGCGGCAACGGCGATTGCTTGCCAAGTGGAAGGATGGATCCCGCCCGCAGGCGCCTCGCCGCGAGTAATCCGGGCACGAGCGTACCCATCAATGCGATCATGAAACCTTGGGGCAGGAAATCCAGTACCCACTGCCCTGCCCCCCAGACGTTGACTGGATTCCTGCCACCGAAGACCAGCACGTAGAACAGCAGCGAAATAGCCGCATTGATAGCCACGCTTATCCGCGTCTCGCGGCGGATATAGGTTTCGGTCGCAAGCTGGCTCACGACGCCCTGCCGCCCAGCGTCTCTGCGAACCAGTCGGATATGAGATCGCGGCCATAGGCGATATTGTCCGCCCCGACGTGCTCGACTCCTCCTTCCCGATCGGTGAAGATCATCTTTTCACGGCGTGGCGAATTGACGAGCTGGTCGTAAAGGTCGTCCGCGTAAGCGGGGCTGATCTGGCGGTCGTTGGCGCCGTGCGTAACAAGGAAAGGCACCTTGATACGGTCCATGTGACCATTGAGGTTCATTTCGGTGGATTTTTCGAGGAAATCGTCCTGCCCATCGGCGCCAAAAGCCCAATGGACGTGTGCCCAGTAATGCGGCACCGGGTTCTCGCCCTCTCGGGCCATGCGCTTATCCTGCACTTCGCGCCAATTGTGGTTCGCGCCCCAGACAGCACCGCTGGCAAAGCGCGGTTCATAAGCGACGGCGCGGGGGGCGAAGTGGCCTCCCAACGAGATCCCTGTCATGCCGATCGCCTTCGGATCGACCTCAGGCTGTACCTCCAGCCAATCGACAGCCCTGCTTGCCCAGTTCTCGCTGAGCGGATCAACCGGCAGGCCCTGTAGACGCAGCGCCTCGCCAGAGCCTGGCTGGTCGACACAAAGGGTTGAAATGCCCCGGCGCGCGAGTTCATCGGGCAGCCGGGTCCAGTAGAGGAGTTCCTTGCAGCTATCGAGGCCGTTGCAGAATACGACCACAGGCTTGCGCCCGTCCCCCGAAGCACGCGTGAAGATTGCAGGCATCGTGCCCTTGAAGAGCGGGATTTCCACACGCTCCCGGTTCAACTTGCCCAGGACGGTCGATCTGTCGAACGTGCTGCGCGCCCTGGCGTAAGTCGCCTCGCGTCCCGGCGCGCCGTGACCCTGCATGCGCTCTGCGGTAATGAGGTACAGTGCGGCCCGTTCCATCTTGTTCGATGCTGAGAACAGTCGTCCTTTTGCTTCGTCCTCAGCGGCAAGTTCGAGTAGCTTGTCGCCCATTGCTGCCCAGGCTTTCATGAACTGGGGCGTACCTGCATCCGCGCCACCTTCGGCCGCATCCCGGATCGGCTTGCACATATCGATGATCTCACCGAGCTGCGCCCCCGATTCCATCGCGATCGAAACCGAGAGGTTCCAGATATAATTCGGGAAGTATTCGAAGAGTGCCATCGGTCAGAACTCCGCCGGTTGGAAAAGTTTCGCATCGGGCGCGGGATGGGGCATCGTCTGCGGCCCGCCGGTACCGATCCCCCATTGATCCATCACCATCGGCGCAGGGACGTGAACCTTGTATTCATGCGTCTCGAAATCGACGTCCTCCAGCTCGGACGTATATTCGACCGCGAACCCGCCGGGCGTGGTGAAGTAGCTGAAGGTATTGTTGCCCGCCGTATGGCGCCCTGGGCCCCAGCGAATGTCAGTCCCGTGCTGTTTGAGGCGATGCGCGCCCCGGAACATGTCATCGACGGTCAGCATGTCATACGCCACGTGGTTGAGGCATGCGGGCCCCGGCAGGATCGCGACGCGGTGATGGGCTGCGTTGCAGCGCAGGAAGCACATGAAATCACCCAACCAGTCACTGACCTTGAAGCCGAGCACCTCAGTGAAGAACCTGACCATTGCCTGGTGATCGGGCGAGTGTAGGACGATGTGGCTGATCTTGACCGGCATGCCTTCCCAGCGGGCCATCGCACGGCTGGAAGAACGCTCGACTTCGGCGGAAATCTCGAACGGAAGCCCATCGGCGGAAAAGAACCTAAAGCCGTAGCCGCCGCCGGGGGCGTCGAGGTCGCGGGGTGCAGAAATGATGCGGCAGCCAGCTGCTGCAACCTTGTCGTGGAGGTCGTCGACGTCCGCCTTGGTTTCGGCTGCGAGTGCAATCACTTCAACATGATTTGCGTCCGAACGATGTAAGCGAACCACATGATGTTCGTCGTGGCCATGGGTCTTGAACCACGCCTTTCCATCATCCGCGGATACTTCGACAAGGCCCCAGTCGTCGGCATAAAATGCACGCTCAGCGTCGAAGTCCTTGACGCCATATCCGACATAGCGGATTTCGGTCACTCGGCTCATGGATCGTGTTCCTTGAAGGTTTCAGATAGGTTGTGAGATGACCGCGAACATTTCTGCGGTGGCCTTATGATTATCGACCGGAGGGCCAGCTCCAATTTGCCCGCGGCAAATGTCGAGCGACTTCTCCACGATGTAGCGACAGCGCTCATAGCGGCGCGCGTGATAGGCCGCGAAGGCGTCCTGCGGTGTGTTGCAACTGCAGATCTCCTCGGCCAGCACCACCGCGTCCTCGATGGCCATGCCCGCACCCTGCCCCAGGTGAGGGGTCGTGGCGTGCACCGCATCGCCGAGAAGGACGATCCGCCCGACATGCCAAGGGCCATGGACCATCATGCCTTCGAGCGGCCGATAGACGACGCCTTCGTCCTGCGTGATCTGATCTGCAAGCTCACGAATGCGAGGCGCCGTGTTCGCCAGCTTCTCGCGCATGACCCCGGCGATGCCTTCGCGGGGATAGCGCGGATTGCCGGGCTCGGGCGTCGTCGCATAGATGTACATCACGGTGGGCGACATCGGCACCACGCCGACACCGATGGGCCCGTTGTAGACGTGAAGTGCATCCAACCCTTCCTGCCGCGGTAAATTGTAACGCCACACCGCCTGGCCCGTGAACACCGGCGCTCCGGAATCGGGCAATATCACCGCACGGGTCTGCGAATAAACGCCGTCCGCTCCAATCACGACATCAAAGCGGGCCTGTGTGCCATCGGAAAGGCGCACATCGACGCCCGTGCCATCATCGTTTAAATCCTCCGCTGTCACTCCAAGCCGGATCTCAGCGCCAAGGCCCTTCGCGCTGTCAGCAAGGACCTTCTGCAGGGCGCGCCGACCGATTCCGACGTTTGCCGGCCGGCCCGGCACCAGCGACGGGGTTGGCAGCCGCGCGACGCGTGTGCCGTCCGGCATGAATATCTCGACGGCGTCGAAGCCGCTTGCAGCATCCAGAAAGGCATCGAGCACGCCCAGCTGGTCCATAGCTCGCACTACGTTCGACTGCTGGATAATCCCTACCCCGTATACCGACCAGTCAGGATCACGTTCGATCACCGTAACCCTATGGCCGCCGCGGCACATGGCGATCGCGACCGAAAGGCCGCCGATACCGCCGCCAATCACTAGAATGTTCAGGTCCTTCATGGCTCTATCATCCCGTCAGAATGTATCGAGATCAGCGGCGACGACCACGCCGCCGGCAAAGGGGACGCCAATTTGCTCGACGTATCCCAGCAGGTCGCCCGCACTGGCCGAGGGCGCGACAACATGGGTGACAACCACGGCCTTTACATGGGCCCGGGCGGCCAGCTGCCCCACCTGTTCGCTTGTGAGGTGATGCCTGGTCAGATGCTCGCGCAGCCCGGACATGGCCGCTTCAGACATGTCGGGCGTGTTGCGCCGGACGTTGGCTATTGTCCCCGGCACGTCGATCATTTCGGATATCAGGAGATCGGCATCGCGGGCCAGGCTTTCCACGGCTGGACTGGGGCCGGTATCACCTGTGTACACGATGCTTCGGCCCGGTGCATCGAAACGGAAGGCGAAAGACTGGAAGCGCCGTTCCGCCGCGCTTCCCGGAGCAAAGGAGTAATGCGTGTTGCGAACAGCCCTCGCTACGACGCGGCCGAGCGCGAAAGTCGAGCGGTCGTCCAGTTCCGTCACCTCAACCGTGCTGGCCGGATCGAAGGACGGCTCTCCCGGCATCCCATAGCCGGCCTCGACAGCCGGCCTCATCGAGGCGAGCAGTCCATCCACGAAACGCTTGGTCCCGGGCGGGCCATAGATTGCCAGCCTTTGCGTGACGTTGGTCTGGAATCGCAAGCCAAGTACGGCCGCAAGCCCCGCAGTATGGTCGAAATGCAGATGGCTGAGCACGACAGCCCGGACCTGCGGCAGCCGCAATCCCGCCTTGGCCAATTGCTCGATTGCGCCGTCACCGCAGTCGACGAGATAGGCGTCGTCGCCCAAAAGCAGAAGGTTAGCTGGCTGGCTACGCTCGGACGAGGCGATCGGTCCGCCCATCGTACCCAAGGTAATCCACCGCAGGCCCGTGCCAGGCGATTTCTCACCCGAAACGGGCTGAGCGGCCACCGATGTTTGCGAAGCTGCCAGCATCAGCAGGCTGACAAGCACCCTGGTCACTGCGCTGTGCATCAGAACTTCACTCCGGCGCGCACACCGTACGTGCGCGGCGGCGAGGTAACCATGGTCACCGCGTTGGCGGCATTGTAAGTTAGCCCAGCACTCGGCACGCGGTTGTTCTCGATATTGCGCACAAAGGCGCCGATCGACCATTCCTCGCCGTCGGGCGAGAAGGTGATGTTGGCGTTGCTCACCCAGGTGTCCTCGACCCGTTGCTGCGGGAGGTACTGGAAAGCGACGTAGCGGCTCGTTCGATACTGTGTGTCGGCGGCCAGCACGAGCTTGTAGTCGCCGATCTCCACTGTCTGCTGAAGGCCCAGATTGAGCGTCCATTTGGGCGATTGATAAGCCTGATTGCCCGAGCAGTTGATGTCATACTGGCCTGCGAGCGTGGCACTCGCTGTATAAGGGCAGCCGGTCAGCGGCGGTGTCGCGCCGATCGGCTCGCGATAGATGAAATCCTTGAACTGGGCGTCAAGGTACTGGACCTGCGCGCTGAGCAATGTGGTCGGCGTTGCAAGAAATTGGGCTTCGACTTCGAAACCCTTGTTCGTCGAACGTCCCGCGTTTTCCGTGAACTGGCCCTGGTTGCCTGCGGCGTCCACGCCGGTGTGGTTGATCTGCTGATCGCGATATTTCCATATGAACGCTTCGATGTTCAGCTGGACGCGGTTATCGAAGAAGCGGTTCTTTATGCCCGCAGTGTAGGCCGTGATGTACTCGGGATCGAAGGTCTCGTATCCTGCGGAAAGCGAGAATCCACCCGAGCGATAGCCGGTTTCAATGCTGGCATAGAGCAAAGAGCGGGGGCCCAAGTCGAACTCCATCCCGCCGCGCCATGTCAGCTTGGAACGCGCGAGATCAGAACTGACCGGAGTGACCGCGCGGATGAGGATAGCCCCGCTGGCACCGATCGGCGTCACCGCGCCCGGCGGCGGAACGACAAACGGCGGCTGCAACTCGGTGTAACTGTCGCCCACGGGCAGGAGCGGTGTGGTCGGACAGCTTGGCCTGAAATTCACGGTTTGGGTGCAACGTACGAGCAGCACGTCCGCTCGGCCGTCGAACTGCTTTTCGTCGCGGGTCCAGCGCAGTCCACCGATCAGCCGCAAGCGGTCGCTCAAGTTGGCAGTCAGCCGTCCGAACACGGCGTAGGAACGGGTATCGGATTGAAATTCCTGATAGGCATTCAATGCCTGCTGCGCGAACGTGTAATTGCCGTCCACGTTCTCGTCGAACATGTACGCGCCAAGGATATAATCGAACATGCCGATCCGCTCGCCAGCGAAGCGCGCTTCCAGGCTGAACTGTTCGTCCTTTTCCTGCACGTAACCGATGAACCCGGGAGCCGCGAACTTGTTGTCAAGGTTCGAGTACCGCCATGCAGGCAGGACTGTCAGCGTACCCACTTCGGACCGCCATGTCAGCTCGGCGCTAGCGCCGTAGAAGCTGTTGTCCTGATAGAAATCCGGGTCTAGCGGCGCGGCGGTGCGGCCTGACAATCCGAGAAAGAGCGTCTGGCGATAGGCTTGCGACGCAGGGTCGAGAAGGCCCACCGACGGGCCAAGGCCGGAAGGCAGGAACGTCAGTCCGCCGGTGCCGCTCGGCACATAGCGTCCCTGATAGTAGGAGCCAGGCCCCTTGCCTCCTGTGTGCGAGTAATCGCCCCCCACGCGCAGCGTCAGGTCGGGAGTGAGTTCGGCGAGGTACTGCAGACGAAGAGCACGGGTGCGATCGTCCGAGGTGCCATCGGAGAGATAACCGTCGTGCTGGGTGAGATTGCCGGCAATACGCAGTGCGCCGTTTTCGCCCACCGGCACATTAACCGCTCCCTGCAGGCTCACCGCATCATAGTTGCCATAGCTGACGTCGGCGAAAGCTGCGAATTGCCCCGGTTGCGGTCTTGCCGGTAGAACATTGATCGCACCGCCTGTGGCGTTGCGGCCGTACAGCGTGCCTTGTGGGCCCTTGAGGACCTCGATACGGTCAAGGTCGTAGAACATCCCGGAAGTTGATGTTGGCCTGCCAAGGTAGACCCCATCGTAGTTGAACGCGATCGCGGGATCACTATAGCCATTTACGGTGAAATTGCCGACGCCGCGCAGGAAGAACACTGCGTTGGCCCCGCCGTTCTGCTGCACGGTCAGAGCGGGAACGAGCTTACCGATGTCGGAGGAACTGGTGATGCCGGCTCGTGACAGTTCGTCACCTCCTACCACATCGATCGCAAGGCCGGCGCGCTGGGCACTTTCAACTTTGCGCTGGGCTGTAACGACGATTTCTTCCAGCCCCGAGGCAGTTTCTCCGGCAGGAGCCTGGCCAATCGGCTCCACGGCCGTTTGCTGTGCCTGCGCGCTCCCGCCCGCAAGAACCGCGGCCAATGCACTGCCAATAAACCACGTTGAACGCATGTCTCTCTCCCTCGTCGCTTCTTCGAGCTTCCGAGAACGGGATGCGTCACATCTTGCCAACGAGCAAATTTTTTGTTTTTGTGACTTATCACAAACAGAATTGATACCTAGATATGCGACTCGATAAGTTCGACCTCAATCTGCTGATCGCCCTTGAACTTCTGCTTGAAGAACAGAATGTCACGCGGGCAGCGCAGCGGCTCAACCTCACGCAATCAGCGATGAGCGCCGCCTTGGCCCGGCTGCGGTTGGCACTGAACGACGATCTGCTCGTGCCGCACGGCCGGCGCATGGTAGCAACCCCGCACGCCCTCGCGCTCGGACCGATGGTCTCCGAAGCTATCAGCACACTTCGGGTACTTATTTCGGGTGCCACCGCGTTCGATCCGGCAACGTCGGACCGTCGCTTTGACATTGCCGCTTCGGATTACATCGCAACCGTATTGTTGAGCCCGTTGTTACCGCAGCTCAAACACGAGGCCCCGCATGTCGAGATCAACATGATGCTGCCTACACACGATACCGAAACGCTACTTGAGGACGGCAAGCTCGATTTCCAACTCACCCCGGAGCAATTCCTAAGCCAGGAACATCCCAGCGAACTCCTGTTCGAGGAACGGCACGTCGTAGTGGGCTGCGCGTCGAACACCGTGTTTCGTGGCGAGATGACGGATGACGCGTTTCATTCGTGCGGCCATGTTGCGGTCCGGATCGGCGGCGTACCCACTTTCGTCGAGCGCCATATGCGGCAGCATGAAGATCGTCGGCGGATAGAAGTGACGAGCCCGTCGTTCTCGCTTGTCCCTTGGTTGCTGCCCGGAACGCGCCTGCTCGCGTTGATGCATGAGCGCTTGGCACGCGCCTATGCCCCCTTGCTGGGCTTGGAGATCCGCGACGCGCCTTTTGCAATGCCGATCATGCGCGAGATGATTCAGTACCATACTGCTCGCGCCACCGACGCCGGCATGATCTGGTTCAGGCAACGCCTGCTGACGGCAGCGCGCGCTTATTAAACTATGCCATGAGGAACTGCCCTCAGGCATCCTTGGCGTGCGCCACCTTTGCGAGCGCCTGCATGGTCCCGTCCGGCGCCGCGAGCTTTAGAAGCCCCGCCAGCAGGTCAACGGCGGTGTCATTCTCGGCGCGATGCGGTAGATAGCGTTCCGCGATAGAAAGCCCGCGCACGGACCAGACCATAAGGCGCATTACTGACCGTGCGAGCGCTTCGTCCCCCCCGAACGCGCCGCGCATGACGTCGAGAGCAGCGCGTTCAACTTCTTCCTGCATCGGAACGACGAATTCCGCGAGTTCTAGGTCGCTGCGGGTCGCTTGAAGAATTTCAAGAACTGCCAGCCCGCTCGGCCGGGCGAGAACCTTCCATAATAAACGGGGCCAGTCGTAAAGCTGGTCACCGACTCCGGTAGATCTGCGAACCTGTTCGTACTCGGCCATCTCGCTGTCGAAGACATGACGCACCACATCGGCCATAAGCGCTGCGCGGGTCCCGAACTGGTGCAGCAGTGCACCGCGAGAAACTCCCGCATGGTCAGCGATCGAGGAAGTGTTGGCGCCGGTATATCCTAGTTCGTAGATTGCCGAGATAGCGCCTTCGATCAGAGCAAGGCGGGTTTGTGCGGTCCGTTGCTCCTGAGTTCGCCTTATTCTGTTTTCTGACATGCTCACTTTACCGACATTGAGTCGAGGCCCGAATGCCCCGTCGAAACCCACTGGTAGTCACCTCATCAATCACGTTCAACAACTAACATTCATGCTTGACCGAATGTTAGTTGGAGACGTAGTTGCTGCACCTGACACCGGTCTATCGGTGCAAGGGAGGGACTGCTTTATGACCAAGGCCATTCTGTTTCTCGGCGCGAGTTTGTTCGCAATGGCCGAGCCAGCGCTTGCCCAGAATGCTTCGGAGGAAGACTCCATCCCTGAGATCGTCGTAAGCGCGCAGCGCCGAACCGAGCGCCTTCAGGACGTGCCGGTCAGCGTGACCGCACTCGGCGCTGACACGTTGCGTTCGCGTAACGTCAACGACCTTTCGCAAGTCGCACTTGCCGCGCCGAGCCTGCAGGTCGGCAACGACAACACGTTCGCCGTCCGCGGTGTGGGCACCCAGGCCTTCGCGACTACGATCGACTCCAGTGTCGCGACTTCGCTCGACGATGTGAACCTGGGCCGACCCTTTCTCGCGCAGGGACTGTTCAACGATGTGGAGCGTGTGGAGGTGCTGAACGGGCCGCAGGGCCTGCTGTTCGGCAAGAATGCTTCAGCCGGCCTCCTTAACGTCGTATCCACGCGTCCTAAGCTCGGCGTGTTCGGGATCGACACCAATGCCGAGCTCAGCAACCGCGAGACGCCGGGCAGCGATACCGACTCCTGGTCGATGATCGCGCGCGGGACCGTCAACGTGCCCATAGGCGATGATGGCGCGCTTCGCGTAACGGGCATCTACTCCTACGAAGAGCCATCGACGACGTTTGTCGGCCGCCGCGATGTGCGCAACGATGCGGATCGCGAGCAGTATGGTGTCCGGGCAAAGTACCTCCAGCAGCTCACGCCCTCGCTCGAACTTTACGTCATCGGCGAATACGCTGAGTCGCACGGCGTTGCGGGGATTTATGATCGCACCTACCGGCAGCTTGGCGCAGGTAGTGTCAACGTGGGCCCGCTTGCCGCCTCTGGCATCACACCCGGCGACAAGAATTTCACGTACGCAGGTGATGGCGGTTTCTGGCGCGACCTGAAGCTGGGCGGAGCCCAGGCATCGCTGTCCTGGACGAGTCCCGGCGGCGTGGTGGTGAGCAACATCGCGGCATGGAAGTTTTACAACTTCGATTCGCAGCTGGACGTGGACTTCACCAACAGTAATGGTGCGAACATCAACCGTTCACATGCCGACTACGACCAGTTCTCAAATGAGCTGCGCGTGGCGTTGCCATCGGAAAACCGGCTCTCAGGTCAGGCAGGACTGTACTACTTTCATTCGACGATCAAACAGGAAGGCCAGATCGCCGGTAACAACTACCTCCCCGGCTTTCTGCTACCCGCCTTTCCATTCTGCGTGGGCGCCGTCGCCGTACCGGGTGCAAGCCCGCCAGCTTGCTCCACCAGCAACAATTTCTTCCTCGGGCGCGACAACGCCTATAGCATGAAAACGGACAGCTACGCCGCATTCGGCCAGCTGACCTTTTCGCTGACTGACGCCTTCAAGGTCTTCGCAGGCGGGCGCGTCACGCGCGACGAGATCGCAATCGACCTCGTCCAGATCCAGGATGCCTACTTCGTTCCGCTCGGTGTCCCCGGCAGCTTTGCGCAATCCTATGGTCATACGGATTTCAGCTGGCGCGTCGGTGGTCAATACCAGGTTACGCCCGATGCGATGCTCTATGGATCCTATGGACGCGGGTACAAGGGGCCGGGCTTTAATGACACTGCCGCAACAACCGATGCGAACCTTCTCGTTCGTTCTGAAAAGTCGAATACGGCCGAGATCGGCCTGAAGACCAGCTGGTTCAATCGCAGGCTGATCTTCAACGTTTCCGCCTTCCACACCAAGTTCAACAACTATCAGACCCAGTCGCTGGATACCGCGCTCCAGGCCTTCGTGGTCCAGAACGCGGCCTCGGTTACGAGCAAGGGCGTCGAGGTCACCGTGGGCGCCACTCCGCTGCACGGGCTTTCGATCAATGGTTCCGCCACGTTCCTCGACTCCAAATTCGGAGATTTCGCAGGCGCCGAATGCTACCCAGGGCAGACCGGCTGCACTGGCGGTTCGTTCAATGCACGAGGCCTGCGCACGCCAACGGCTCCGAAGTTCGCGTCCTCACTCCAGGCGATGTACGAAATGGATACCGGAGGAGCAGCGCACCCGTTCATCGAGGCGAATTGGTACCACCGCACGGCGATCAACTATCTCATAAACCGAGCGCCGGGCGCGCGCGTACCAACCACGGACCTGATCGGGGCAAGCGCTGGCGTCCGTCTCGACAACGGCATCCGTATAGCGATCTTCTGCAAGAACTGCACCAATGAATACAACCCGAACTTCATTGGGCTTGACGCCGGCGACGCTTCGCAGGGCGTGGCCAGTTACCAGCAGCAGTTCGGTTTCGATTCTGCCCGAACGATCGGCGCAAACGTGCAGTTCCGGTTCTGAAAGGAGACTGTGTGGTCAATTCTCTCAACCGTCGCAGCATCCTCAAGGCAGCGGGAGCCGGGTTGATGATGGCGAGCGCGTCACCGTTACTGGCTGCCTCACCCCGGCGCTTGCGATCGGACTTCCTGTGGGGTGCCGCAACAGCAGGCCATCAGGTCGAAGGCGGCAACGTCAATTCCGACAGCTGGGTCAGCGAACATCTGCGCCCAAGCGCCTTCGCCGAACCTTCCGGTGACGCCTGTGATAGCTGGAACAGGTGGCGCGAGGACATTGACTTGGTGAAGCGAATGGGCCTGAACACCTATCGCTTTGGCATCGAATGGGCTCGAATTGAGCCCGAGCAGGGTGAATATTCTCTGGCGGCCCTCGCCCACTATCGTGCGATGATCGATTATTGCGCCGACCTGGGAATACATCCATTCATAACCTATTCGCACTTCACCGTGCCCCGATGGTTTGCGGGCATTGGCGGCTGGGAAGATGCGGCCAATACAGACCATTTTCTCCGCTTCTGCGAAAGGGCCGCGCGCGCACTCGGCCCTGGCTATGCTCACGCACTGACGTTCAATGAACCCAACCTCGCGGCACAACTCTCCTGGCAGCCCGAATTTCGCAAGAGCATGCCGTTCTTCATCTTGGGCGACAAGGCAGCCGCGCGCATGATCGGATCGGACCGCTTCTCGGCGACCCTGACGGCCAACACTGCCAGGACAGTGCCCAACCAGATCATTGCGCACCACCGCGCCACCGAAGCGATCAAGTCGGTTCGTTCCGACTTGCAGGTGGGCCTCAGTCTTTCGATGGCGGATGAACAGGCTGCACCCGGTGCAAGCGCACTGAAAGACAAGATCAACCAGGTCTACGCGCCATGGTTCGAAGCTGTCTCCAAGGACGACTTCATCGGCGTACAGACCTATGGCCGGGCCGTCGTCGGCGTAGATGCCGACATCCCGCCCGAACCGGGGGTGGAGCAGACGCTCACTCAGATGGAATTCTACCCCGAAGCACTGGAAGCCACCGTAAAGTGGGCTGCTCGTGCCACCGGGCGCCCGGTCATCGTCACCGAAAACGGCGTCGCGGTCACCGATGACACGCGCCGCATCGCTTATATAGATCGGGCTCTCGCCGGGCTAGGTCGCGCTATCGAGTCGGGAGTGGACGTACGTGGCTACATCCACTGGTCGCTTTTGGACAACTTCGAGTGGAACCGCGCATATACGGCGCCATTCGGCCTGGTAGCCGTGGACCGCACGTCCTTCGCGCGGACTATTAAGCCGAGCGGTCCGCATCTTGGAGCTTACGCGCGCCGGAACCGCATATAGGTGGCATCGCATATCCGCCACGTCGATCGACGAACCGGAACAAGGGAGAGGCACAGTGCCAGACGTAAATCGGCGCTCATTCATCATCGGCGCCGGGGTTCTAGGGGCCGGTGCGAGTAGTTCCCTGCAAGCCGCAGCCCGCCCTATCGGCGCGGCGACTGATCTGCGGGTCGCGGGCCGCACTGCACCGATTGGGATTGGCGACTTGCAGCCCACATTGTCCTGGCGTGTGGGAGGCCCCGCCACGACACGGCAATCCGGCTTTCGCATCGTGGTCGCCTCCAGCCCTCGTGCGCTTGCCTCGGGACGCGCCGACCTGTGGGACAGCGGCCACCTCAAGGGAGGCTCGGTTGCGGTACGATACGATGGTGCCCCTCTGAAAGCAGGGAAAGCCTACCATTGGAAGGTCCAGATCTTCGACGAAAATGGTACGAGCGCATGGAGCAGCCCATCGAGCTGGGAAACCGGCCTGCTGGACCCCTCCGACTGGACCGGTAAATGGATAGCGGTGGAATCTGCGGATGAGCGCACCGATCGCCTCGCCTCGCCCGTCTGGGTCGAAGGGTCGTCGCCTTCCCCCGAACATCCGCGCTCGTTCCGACTGCCCTTTCGCAGCACTGGCGGCGAAGGCATGTTCACCATCGTCGCGGACGGCGCCATCTCTTCACTCGCGCTCGACGGCAAGCCGCTCGACCTTCCACACCGCGACCCGAACGCCTTCGGCGGGGCGCCTGCCGCGCGCATAAAGTTTCCGGCGCCAGCAGGCGAGCATGTCCTGGCTGTCGATATTGCCCCCATTGCCGGCTTCTTCATAAAGCCTGCCGTAGCCGTCGCAGCGCAGTTGCGACTTGACGAAGCGACAGGGGTACGCCGGATTACGACCGGGTGGCAAACTCGCCTGGGAACCGAGAGCCTCTGGAGCGAGGCCCTTCCCGCTGCTTTCCAGCCGGTGTTCCCTTGGCCTCCCGCGCCAGGACGACTTTTGCGGCGTACGTTCGTCGAAACCGGCAATGCCATTCGCGCCCGGCTTCATGTCGCGGCGCTTGGTGGCTATCGCTTATGGCTCAACGGCGTTCGCATTGGCGACGATGAACTGCAATCGGAGCCGGCGGACTACAGCCGGCGCATCCCGTGCCGCACCTATGATGTTACGGCTTTGGTGCGCGATGGCGAGAATGTGCTCGGCGCTCTCGTGGGTGACGGCTTCTTCGCGAGCTATCAGGCGCCTGAGGGCCGTTATGCCTACGGTGCTGCTCCGCGCCGAATTCGGCTAGTGCTTGAAATCGAGGCGGCAGACGGGCAGGCCCATCGGATCGTCACCGATCCTGAATGGCGGCACACGGATTCGCCGCTACGCATGTCGGAAATCTATGCAGGGGAAGACCAGGACCTGAGGCTCTGGCCCGAAGGGTGGCTGAGCGCCGGGTTCGATGCTTCGGGATGGGCCCCGGCATGGGAGGCCCCCCTGCCCGAGGCGCCCTGCTCTCCCGCGATAGCCGAACCCGTACGCGTCGTGCGCGAGATGCCGCCGATCGCCGTGCGCCGTATCGGAGACCGGCGTTTCATCGTCGATTTCGGCCAGAATTTTGCTGGCCGTGTGCGGTTGCGCGCGGCTGGCGCAGCCGGGCAGCAGATTACGGTGCGACACGCCGAGGTCCTGGATCCGAAAGGCGAACTCGATCGCAGCAACTTGCGGGCGGCAAGAGCCGAGGATCGGTACATCCTGCGGGGGCGTCCGGGCAGCGAGGACCTGGAGCCGATCCTGACCTATCAGGGCTTCCGCTATGCCGAAATCGAAGGCCTTCCCGATCTCGATGCCGGAGCAGTGACGGGTCTCGTGCTGTCCAGCGCCCTGCACGAAACCGGTACATTGCGCATCGACAACGGACGCCTGCAGAGGCTCTGGCTCAACACCTTGTGGAGCCAGCGGTCAAATTTTGTAGGAGTGCCTACCGACTGTCCCCAGCGCGACGAGCGTCTGGGATGGACAGGGGATGCGCAGGTATTCTGGGACGCAGCCGCCTTCAACATGGACGTGACAGCGTTCACTCGCTCCTATTGTCGCATTTTGCGCGACGTTCAGGGGAAAGACGGTGCCTATCCGCTCTGGGCGCCGAGCCCCTCCGGCCTTGGATGGGGCACGACTAGCGCGACGCCGGGCTGGGCCGACGCTGGCGTCATGCTGCCCTATACTGCCTTTCTGCACAGCGGTGACGCGGCGATCGTCGATGAGAACTGGGAGGCGATGACCGCCTACATCGAGGGCATTCTGGCGAGGAATCCAGACGCCCTGTGGACGAACGGTCGAGGAGCGGATCTCGGCGACTGGCTGGCGCTCGATGCGAAATTCCCGATGGACGAGACCACCCCAAAAGCCTTGATCGCAACAGCGATGCTGGCGAGATCGGCCGAACAGCTCGCCAAGATGGCTGATTGGACGGGGCGTAGTGCCGCGGCCTCCCACTGGCGCGGACAACATGATCGTATCAGACAGGCCTTCCAGAATGCATTTGTGAAGCCGGATGGCAGCGTAGGTAATGGTAGTCAGTGCGGTTATATTATGGCGCTTGGGCTCGGCCTCTTGGACACCGGCCGGCAAAAGGCCGCAGGGCGACGACTCGCAAGCGATATCCGGCGGCGCGGAACCCTGCTTTCGACCGGTTTCCTCGGCACACCGCTCGCGCTCGACGCGCTTGCATCCGTCAACGAAAACGAACTCGTCTGGGACCTGCTGTTACGCCGTGAGTATCCGTCATGGGGGTACATGGTCGATCATGGGGCGACCACGATCTGGGAGCGCTGGAATGGTGACACAGGGGACGTGGCGATGAATTCGTTCAACCACTACGCCTTGGGAGCTGTGGCCGCCTTCCTCTATCGCCGCATTGCCGGCATCGAGCCAGTCGAGCCGGGCTTCGCGCGTTTCAAAGTGGCGATCTTGCCGGATCAACGCGTCGGTTCGGCAGGCGCGAGCGTAAATACCGCGAGGGGTCGGATCGAAACGCACTGGACTTGTACAGCGACGCGGACCGCACTCGATCTAACCGTGCCGACGGGAAGTGTCGCCGAAGTGGAACTTCCCACCGGTAAGACGTCTGCCGGTCCGGGCAGCCACCGTTTCACGTTCTGAAGCGACGCTTTGGACAAAGCGTCGCTTCGTCGCCTTTCAGGTCGCGACCTCGACGCTTCCCCTTGTCTCCTCGCGCAGCAACCGTGCGATGAACTGGCGGGTGTGGCGTCCGCCGACATCGCTCGCAATATCGATCATTGCTCGATCGGGATCCGCAGAGATACGCAGCTGCTGAAGTTCCAGCACCTCTTGATCCTCCCGGAATGTGCGAGCGGTCTGTTCAAAAACTTCGTCGGGTATGTCATCGCGAAGGATATTCGTCGCCATCGACCAGAAGTAGTGGGTCGTGGTGGCGGTTTCCGGCGTAATTCCATGAAATCCTCGCATGGAAAACCCGTGCATTCGTGCGCCATCGTAGGCGCCCGTACCTACGTCGCATGCGCCAGTATGGATGCGAATGATCGTAGGTTCGAACTCGATCTCCTGCCAACGATCGATACGTCCTTTGAAACCCGCTGCATCGACATAAGTCGGTGGAGGTACGGAATCTGGCATGTGGCGTACGACCCGTACACCGTTGGGCAACTTCTCGGAATGTGTTTTGGTCTTAAAGTGCAGTTCGGGGTTCCCGCCTATCGTCTTGGCGTGAATGTAGGGCAAGTGCGAGAGGTCCATGAGGTTGTCCACCAGAAGCTGCCAATTTCCGTTCACGTGGAAATGAGCGCTGCGCCAAGCATAGCTCACATCCTCGTGGATCGGATAATCTGGAATGAGCGCAGTACTGGCCCGTTCTGCATCACCCATCCAGATCCACAGCATCCCTTGTTTCTCGACCAACGGGTAAGACTGAACGCGCGCGCTGTCCGGCACGCGATCCTGAGCAGGGATGCGCGTGCATCGCCCGTCACCGCCGAACTCAAGACCGTGGTACGGGCAACGGATACTTTCACCGTCCACGACGCCTGCGGAGAGCGGCATGGCGCGGTGGGCACAGCGGTCATGAAGCGCAAAAGCGTCACCGCCTTCCGAGCGCCACAGCACGACAGGCTGATCAAGGACGGTCCGCGCGATACGCGAGCCCGGTGCCAAATCGCGACTCCATCCGGCTACGTACCAGATATTTTTGAGAAAAATCACCTCGTCCATATAGCCATCCTCATTTTCCGAAGCACCGCTCTACGATATAGGGCGGCAATCAGCAGGACGGTTTATGTTGATATAGCCAATCAGTTTGATGGATATCCCAATGGATTATCGACGCTTCGATCTCAATCTTCTCGTTGTTCTCGACGCACTTCTGGAAGAACGTGGCGTCAACGCCACTGCCCGACGCCTGGGAATGAGCCAGCCCAACGTGAGCTATGCCCTCAGCAAGCTAAGGCTTCAGTTCAAGGACGAACTGGTGGTCAGAGTAGGCAACAGCATGCAATTGACTGTGGTTGGCGAGACGTTGCGCGAACCACTGCGCTTAATTCTGGCGGGTTTGGAAACTGAAATTCTCGCCGAACGGCACTTCGACCCTGCGACATCGGATAGGCGCTTCGTCATCAGTACATCCGACATTGGCGAATTGGTGTTTCTACCACGGTTGATGGCGGAGCTTTCGTCTCATGCTCCGGGGATCACGCTTCAATCGCGTTCAATTTCCCCGGAAGAATTGCAACAAGCGATGGCGAACGGGTCTGTCGATCTTGCCCTTGGATATTTTCCCGACCTCAACGGCGCCAATTTCCTGACACAAAAGCTGTTCGACCATCCTTTCACGTGCATAGCGAGAGCTGACCATCCGGTTGCTGCCCCCGACTGGTCGCTGGACACATTTTTGTCGCTCGGCCATATTGTAGTTGCTCAACGGGGCCGTAGCCAGGAGCTAATTGAAGAGCGGCTTGCCGACTTGGGTCTTACGCGGCGTGTGCAACTCCAGTCTCCCCACTTTATAAGCGTGCCACTACTCGTTGCGAATTCCGATCTGATCAGCACTCTGCCTGCTGCGGTTGGAGCCATATTCGCAACGATGGCGCGCCTACGCCTCATTGCTCCACCGCTGTGCTCTCCAATGATTAGCATCCAACAGTTCTGGCACCGGCGCGTGCACACCGACCCTGGCAATGCTTGGCTCCGTAAGCTCATCACAAAGCTATTCCGCGGACGCGACCCATCCGCTAAGAGTTAAACTCCTCTCCAGCTACGAAGTAACCCGGCGCTGACGAATGTAAGCGGAAAGGTCGCACCTCTATCCGTCCTGCTGAAGGTTTGAGATGGTCCCGCCTTCTTGGAAATTTTGGCGGCTGATACCAACCTGCATTGATCATGACCCACGCGCCCATTTGCGGCGCCCGATGGTCATGATGCGCCAAGTCTGGTCGACGAGCTTGCTCCAAGCTTCACAGCAGAGGTCGACAATGTTTTCGTAGGATGTGAAGACGCGATTGGAGG
>NZ_JABXWS010000105.1:0-10323 GCF_015594425.1 Novosphingobium sp. HR1a | reverse complement strand
ACGCGGCGTTTGCATTTTGCAATCGGCGCCGGACCCGGATGAAGCTGCTGTTCTTTGACCGGTCGGGCTTTGTGTTGGTGCTCAACTAACTGGCTTCACACTACAGCCCTTCCGTCGAGATCGTTGCATTTTGTTCGCTGAGCCGACGGACGGTGTCAGCGCGATGTGTCAGTTGGTTCCATCGGCTACATTGTTTGGCCGGGACGTGCGGCCCTGGCGGTTCATAGAGGCCCCTATAGCCATTGTAGGCGTGACGTTTGACGATACCGAACTTCGCCCACCTGACCAAGGTAGCTTCCGAGATTCCGAGTTTCGCGCAGGCTTCCTCCTTTGTCAGCATGCCACGGGCGCGCAGTCGGTCGTAGCGAGTGCGCAGGCCATATTGTTTGACGAGGTAGATAACGCGCAGGTCGGTAAACTGTGCATTGGCTTGACCACGCCGCGCAGAGCCACCGGGGCGGATACCCTTTGCATTCAGGATATCCTTGATTTCGGCGCAGATATGGTCGTCGAGAAGCGTGTCGACCAGACTGACCACCTCCGGTCGGGTCTTTACCTGCTGTGCGGAAGATTTGGGGTTCTGAGTGGTCAGTGTTTCGGTCCTCCCGCCTCTGAAGCGGATGTGGACGCGGGTTTCGCCCTCGCTGGGGAACTTCAGCAGGGTGACGTCCTCGACAAGGTAGGCCAGAAGCCGCTTGCGCTCACGGTTGGGCAGGGTGGGATCGTACCAGACCGTTTTGAAGTCTGTCGTCATGGCGATCAACCGATCGTGGAGCGCATCGTCCAGCTTCAGCTGGTCTTCGCGCAGAGCACGCTCTCTATCTTCTTGTAGCTCAGACAGCGAGCGCAGCTTGTCGTTCCATTCTCGCTCCAAAGTGTCGGCAACCAAGCGGTTGTTCGGATCGACCAGCATGAAGCGGCGTTGCGCCAGATCGGCATCGATCCGGGCCCGCTCGACAGCGCGGAGCCGCAGTCCATCTGCTTCGCCATGGCGAAGCTCGATTTCTTTCCTGATTTCCAACGCCAACTCCACGGCGGCGGGCGTCATTTCTGCTGCAATCAATTCGCCGATTGCTGCGTCAATGCGCCAGCCCGCAATCGATTGACAGTGGCGCTCTCCGTGAGTTTCATAAGCTCGGCTGCACACATACCAGGTATCCACCTGGCCCCGCCGGTCGGCGTAGCGGGCCTTCATATGACTACCACACCGTCCGCATATTACCCGCCCTTGCAGCAGGGCCGCGCCTTCGCGGGGCGGTGAGGCACGCACGGTCTGATAGCCTCGACCATTGGATTCGAGCACCTTGAGATCCATTGCTACTGGCGATGCCCGGACAGTAACCCTGTCCCGGGCCGCCTTTTCCGTGGACGCTGCCAAGCGGGCTGCCTACGCCTTGATGGCACGCCTTGATGTCGATGTGGCCGTCGTCGGCGACGACCTCGTCTGCAGCCTGCTTCCGGCGAATGCGACGATCTCGATGGAAACCGCTGAACGCGATTTCCGGCGCGAGGTCATCGATCAGGATCTGCGGATCTCCATCGAGGAGCGCACCGCACCTTACCGGGATGCCATTCTCGGCCTCGCCTTCTCGCGCACGGGGCTTCAGGATGGCTAAATTCCGCGAACGGGCCGAGTTCGATGCTTCCACTCGATCGGACTACACGATGCTGCCGTGGCGCTTCACGCCTCTCGACGACGAGACCTATGTCGCGACCAATATGGCCGGCGAGTACGTCACGATGTCGGCAGGCGAGGTCTCGGATTTCGCGGGAGGCGCATTGCGGCCTGATCAGCCGGTTTACGATGAGCTGAAGTCCCGGCATTTCTTGATCGATGACGACACCCAGGTCGCAATCGACCTGCTGGGTCTCAAGATCCGCACGAAGCTTGCGCCGCTCGCCAATTTCACCGGGCTGCACATCTTCGTGACCACGCTACGCTGCGAACACAGCTGCCCGTACTGCCAAGTGTCGCGGGCTAACGACGACAAGCGCGAATTCGACATGAGCGAGGAGACAGCGTTACGTTCGCTCGACCTCGCCTTCCGCTCGCCCTCACCCGCCATCAAGATCGAGTTCCAGGGCGGCGAATCCACCCTGAACATGCCTATCATCCGGTTCATCGTTGCCGAAGCCCTGCGGCGCAACGAAACGGCACGCCGCAATCTCGCATTCGTGATCGCCACCAACCTGGCCGTGCTGGATGACGAGATCCTTCAGTTTGCCCGTCAGCACGATATCTTGATCTCGACGTCACTTGATGGCCCGGCAGACCTCCACAATCGCAACCGTCCAAGACCCGGCAAGAATTCGTACGAAAAGGCGGTGGAGGGTATCGCCCGCGCACGAACGGCGCTGGGCCATTACAATGTGGGCGCGCTGATGACGACGACCGCGGCAAGCCTGCCGCAGGTCAGGTCGATCATTGACGAATACATCCGCATGGACTTCGGCGGAATCTTCCTGCGTCCGCTTTCGCCCTACGGCTTCGCGATCAAGACCAAATCCTACGCGTCATACGATCAGAAGAAGTGGCTCGAATTCTTCTTCGAGGGCCTCGACTACATCATCGACCTCAACCTCGGCGGCTTCGAGTTCATCGAGCACTATTCCGCTATGGTGCTCAAGAAAATGCTGACACCCCTTCAGACCAGCTACGTCGACCTCATGAGCCCGGCCGGAATCGGCATCGGGGCAGTCGTCTACAACTATGACGGCGTTGTTTATGCCTCCGATGAAAGCCGGATGCTGGCCGAGATGGGCGACACCACATTCGCTCTGGGCAATGTCCACGACGACGATTTCGCCGACATTTTCATGGGCGATGCACTGTTGGAACCGCTCGAACAGTCCTTTTCGGCAAGCGTGCCCGGTTGCTCGTGGTGCGCCTTCGAGCCGTGGTGCGGTGCCGAGCCGGTGTTTCACCATGCAACACAGGGCGACTTTGTCGGCAAGAAACCTCTGTCCTCCTTCTGCACCCGCAATATGGCCCTCTTCCGCGGCCTCATCTCCAGGATGGAGGCAAACCCCGAGGTGCGCCGTATCTTTGAACGCTGGGCCAATATCGTATGATCATTCTGCGCGGTCGCCTGACCCAATTCAATCCTCCGGCGCTCGATCGCGGACCTGTGATCCTGAGGCTCTCGGATCGCATTGACCGTCCCGCACCGCTGCGCAGCGTCGAGGCGTTCGTCCATGATTATGGACCCGTGCCAGACGGATTTGGCTGGTACCTGGTCAAGGATCCGGAGACGCTCGCGCTTCTCCCGGAGGGCGCAGCCGCTGCCGTACTCCCGGAGGATTTCCATCACCTGAGCGATGGAGACGTCGTCCGGCTTGAACCGGCGAAAGCGGCCATCCGCACGCTTTTCCGCAAGTCTGTCGCCTACAATCATTTTCTCCTGACCGAGCGCTGCAATAATTATTGCCTGATGTGCTCGCAGCCTCCACGTGCCGTCGACGACGGCTGGATCGTGGACGAGGTTCTTGAAGCGCTCCCCCTCATGGACCGGGGCGCCCGGGAAATCGGGTTTACCGGCGGTGAGCCGACGCTGCTGGGTGCTCGGTTCATCGAACTGGTTCAGGCGGCCGGGTCCCATCTCCCCAACACCGCCCTGCATATCCTGTCGAACGGACGCAGCTTCGCCACCGGGACCCTTGCCCGGGACCTTGGCGACGTGCGACATCCAGACCTCATGCTGGGCATCCCGGTCTATGCCGACCTGGCGCACGTTCACGATCACGTCGTGCAGGCCGATGGCGCCTTTGACGAGACGATCCGCGGCATCCTGGCGCTGAAGGCGCAAGGGGTCCGCGTGGAGATCAGGGTTGTGTTGCAGGAGCAGACCGTCCCGCGACTGATACCACTTGCACGGTTCCTTGCCCGCAATCTCCTGTTTGTCGATCACGTCGCGCTGATGGGCCTCGAACTCACGGGCTTTGCCCGCGCCAACCTCGAGAGGATCTGGATAGACCCCGTCGATTATCAAGCCGAACTCACCGAGGCGGTCGGGATCCTCGATCGCGCCGGTATGAAGGTCTCGATTTACAACAGCCAGCACTGCATCCTCGAGCCGTCGCTACGCCGCTTCTCACGCCGCTCGATCAGCGACTGGAAGCAGGAGTATATGCCTGAGTGCGAGGGATGCGCTGCGCAAGGCGAATGCGGCGGGTTCTTCAGCTCCGCCAAGTTCCGCTACAGCCGCGGCATTTCCCCAATCCTGAAGGCCTCGTAACCAGCCAAAATCATGATCCTGCTTCCCATCCTTGCTTCAGTCCTTATCGTACCCGAAGGCCAAAGCTTCAAGTGTACCCCAACCCATGTCTATGACGGAGATGGGCCGGTTTGGTGCGCGGAAGGGCCTCGCATCCGCATTGCGGGAATAGCTGCCCGCGAGATGAACGGCACCTGCAATGCCAACCAACCGTGCCCATCCGCCCGTGCCGATCAGGCTCGCGACGCACTTGTCAATTTGCTCGGCACCGCAAGGGGCCGGGCAGCGACCGGACATATCCTTGTCACAGCGCGGCCGATGACCTGCCTTTCGCGCGGAAATGCTGTGGGGGTCCGCACCGGCGCCTGGTGCAAACTTGCGGATGGACGTGATCTGTCCTGTTCCATGCTGAAAACACGTACCGTACTCATCTGGCGCAGGTACTGGGGCACGCATAGCTGCGACTGATGCTCAAGGACGTCGCGTGCTGGGGTGAGAAAGCGACATTGCAGTCGGGAAGTGGCGCGGTCCCGTGCGGCGCGCCTCCGAGGCTTTCCAGACAATCCGTAGCCACTCCCTGCGCATCGAACCGGACGCGAAGCTCTTCTGCAACCGGCGCTCTGACAGGAAGCATGCCTTCACCGTATGACGACGGCTTCGCTTTCGCGGGACCCCTTGATGGCGGGCAAAGCGAGAGCCAAGCCTTTCGCGCAACTTATGCGGCACTGAAGGATCGCGCCACCTTAGGGGGCCTTGTCAAACAGTCGCCTGGATGCAGCGACATCGTTGGGAAAACGCCGGCGCAAGCTTGGGACTTGCGCCGGCTTAGTTCAGCTCTCGCATCAGGAGCGCGAAAGCCTCGGGTCGCCTCGGAAACTCGGTATCTCGTTGTAGAACGTGGGGTCCTAATTGGCCCGCTGCGTCCCGCCGGTCGATCCGGGGAATTCCCGGATAGGGCATTTCAGATTTCTTCGCCCCGGCTCAGTGCGATGAGCTGCGCCATGCCGTTGGTCCGGGTCTTGGCGATGATCGATGCACGGTGATCCTCGACGGTGCGCTCGGAGATGCCCAGCTCCGGGGCCATCTCCTTGTTGGTATAGCCGCGCACCATGAGCCCAAGCACCTCGCGCTCGCGCCGTGTCAGCAGAGCCGCGAGAGCGGCGACGCGGCGTTCGCGGACCGACCACGCCAGCCCTTCGGAGACGGCAGCGATCAGGCGCGCCTCGTCGATCGGCTTTTCGAGGTAGTCGAGCCCGCCATGGCGGCGCACCGCGTCCACGGCATGGGCGGTAATCGGCCAGGCGGTCATGAACACAAGCGCGGTGGCCGGATCCTTCGCGCGCAATGCGTCGGCAAAAGCAAAGCCGTCCATCTCCCCCATCTGGATATCGCTGACAACGCAGGCGAAATGCTCGGTGGCAAGCGTGGCCAGCACTTCGCCGGGAGCGGTAAAGGCGCGCGCGGCTATGCCATTGCGGCCCAGCAGGCGAGCGACGGTGGCGCCAAGATCGGCGTCGTCATCGAGCACCGCGACGGTGATGGAAGGCACACCGCAAGCGAAGGCGTCGGTCATGCGAAAGCTCCGGTGAGAAGGGGCAGGGAGATGGTAAAGCGCACGAAGCCTGGCTCGTCACGGCGGTAGAGGGTGCCGCCATGCGCCTCGACGATTGTGCGGGCAATGGCGAGGCCGATGCCCATGCCGCCGGTCTGGGCGCCTGGCATTTCCGAGACCGGATTGGACACGGTAATCAGCACTTCCTCGGCGTAGACGCTGGCGGTGAGGTTGAGGGCCTCTCCGGGGCTGGCGGCAAGGGCGTTGCGCAGCAGGTTTACGAGCGCCTGCGTCAGCTCGATCTCCTGCGCCTGGACAACGAGGTCGACGGGAACGGCAGGGCTCTCCAGCCTGCCTCCGACCACCCGGGCCTCCGAGGCGACGATCTGGCAGGCCGTTTGCATCAGCATGGCGACGGGAACCGGCGAAGGCTCGTCCACGTCACGGCCACCGAACCGGCGCAGCCGGCGCACGAGATTGGCGAGAGCGCGGGCCTTGCGGTCGACGAGGTCGGCGCTGGCAACAGTGTCGGCGTCGAGGTGCGCGGTCACCGATTTGAGGTGGGCGGCCTCGATCGCGAGCGTCGAGAGGGGCTGACTGATTTCGTGGATCACCGCCACCGACATCGCGCGCAGGGTTTTGAGCCGCTCGGCCTGAAACAGCAGTTTATTGCGCTTGTCCAGCAGTGCGCGCGACGTCTTTTGCGCGTCGGCAAAGCTGCCTGCCAGCCAGGTGACGAGGACCACGGCGGCCAGCCCCAGGTGTAGTTCAAGGCGCCTGCTGTCGTCGAGCGAGCCGGCCGAGTAAGGCAGGAACACCGCGACCTGTGCAAGGATCGCGAACCAGGCCGGAGTGCGTCCATGACGCAGCCCGATCCAGGCGCCCGCCAGCAGGCTGGGGATCGGCTGGGCGCCGAGGCCGGCGCGCCACAGCGCCGCCGTGAGCAGCAGGCACAGCGCCATTACCAGCACGTCCTCCAGCAGTGGGCGCACGGCGACGCGGGGCAGCCGGCGGCGGCGGAACGATCCGTCGTGAAGCGCGGCAACCCACAGCAGCAGCGGAGCAAGGACGAGGATGCCGAGCAAATCGCCTACCGCCAGCCCGGTCAACGAGATCACGATGTCGGTTCCTATGCGATAGCGCCCCGCATCGGCCGGTAGCCAGGCTTCGAACGGCACCACCATCAGCGCGTTGAGTGCAGGTGCGGCAACGGCAGCCAGACCAAGCATCATCGGCGGCAGCGCCAGTGTATCGTCGCGCTTCGTCATCAGGCGCCGGACCGCGAAGATGGCGAGACCGCAGGTGAAACCGGGACGGGCAGCGCCGGTGATCGCCTGAAGGGCAGCGGGTCCAACGAGCGCGAAGACACCAACTGCGCCATCGGTCAGCACTTCGGTGAGCATCAGCCACGGCGTCAACCTTGTGCCGCGGCTCCACAACACTGCGAAGCGCAGACCCGCGGCAGGATACCAGAGCGAGAAGAACCCTGCCCCGCCCCAGGGACTTGCCGCCCAGTGCAGCAGCGCGAAAGCGAGCGCGTAAATCGCCAGTAACGCCGCGTCCACAAGGTGAAGCCTGAAGGCGCTGAAGAAACGGGGCAAGGTCGCGGCAGTCATCTTTTGCCTGTGGCCGGTTCGTGTTCGCTGGGGAACCCGGATTATTCACGGACCGAGCCTGTCATCGGATCCGGAAACGACAACAGGTGCCAGCGACGGTCAGCCCGGATATCGCTCACGCCGCCATAATTCGCGAGGGTCTGCTGCCGCGCGGCGGCAACAGACCCGCTCATTAGGTGATTTAGCCGCTCCTTGGAACATCGACCGGCAGAAGCTGACTGAAAACACCGGATATTTCCCGGATCGACCGATGCAATTCATGAAGTCAATTGCCGAGGTGACCTGGGGGGCTCGTTCTCGACAAACCCGCCCTGGTCCTGCCTGGGATGGACTGTGTGACGTACCGGGCAGCTTGCAAAGGCAGTCCACGTGCGAGAGGAAATGCAAGACCGATGTCTTCCATCCTGACCAATGCCGGTGCGATGACAGCGCTAAGGGTGCTGGGGACCGTCAATGCCGATCTGAAGGTCACGCAGGGTAGGCTCACTTCCGGACTGGCCGTTTCGGGAACCCGTGACGACAGTGCGAAATTCGTCCGCGCGCAGGGCCTGCGCGGAGAGATCCTCATGCAGCAAGCGCTTGGCGATGGCCTGAACCGGTGGAAGTCTACGACCGACGTTGCGATCGCGGGCGCGCAAACTGTCAGCGACCTTGTCAATCAACTCGGGGCGAAAGCGCTGCTGCTGCAATCGTCAGGCAGTGACCTCAGCGCGGCGACCGCAATTCGCAAAGACATGGAAGACCTGCTTGGGCGCATCAGCGCGGCCGTCGATGCATCGGCGTTTTCCGGGGTCAACCTGCTCAAGGGAAAAGCAGTCACCCAGACCACAACACGTACGACCTACAGCCTTCCGGATTCGACAGTAAACCCGGCGCACATGCTCTCCGACCTGGTCGCCGGCGGTGCGGCGAGCGCTATGCCGCCCGGCAGCGATGAAACCCTGGTGAGCGGAACGCGGCGTTTCACATTGCCGACTTCAGACCTTACCCCCAGCGGGTTCGAAAAACTCATTAACCCGCTGGCGCCGGAAGATCCCTCATATCTGCCGATCACCACTAACACTGCGCGCACGTTTCAGGTGAACGCCGGGGTCACCTCAGGCCGGATAAACCTTCTGGCCGACACAGGAACCGCCAGCTTTGAAGGTTCGAGCGGTGCCGGTGTCGTTGAAATCTGGCAAAACGGGGTGCGTGTCGCCGCATCGGGAGCGGACTATGTCCGCGGCAACGAGGCGGTCGCCCCCGGAATGCCCGAGGCCGGGCCATTCATTCTCAGCTTCGATTATGATCCCGAGAATGGCCAGGACATTGAAATCCGCGTCCCGGCCGGAAATGCCGGTCTCGCGATCGAAGGCCTGCAGCTCCAGGATCCTGACCTTGCGATCCCCGAGCCTGTAGAGCGCTGGAAGAGCGCAATTGCCTATCAGACGTCTGCGGCATTCGATCCTCCCCTCGCCTCGGCGGACCCGGAACAGGTGGCTGCGGCCAGAGACGATCCGTTTGGCGAACGGGCATTGCCCGAAGGGGTCGTCGCCGAGTTCCCACTGGATCCTGGCCCGCTGGCAGCACACATCGACATCGCGTTCGACGCCTACGAACGAGCGGATACCATGGAAATATGGCAGGGCGGGATCCGGCTTGCCGCCACGGGTCAGCCGCCGGAAGCGCAAGGCGCGCAAGTCGGCGAAGGTGCGCCTCGCAGCGGCCTCAGTGTCCTGAGCTTCGACTATGACCCCGCGCGCGGCCCGCTTACAGTCATGGTCAACAATAGCGAGCATGACGCCTCGAGCGCCTGGGCGGTGGGTGCGGTTTCGATGCGGCCCTACGGTTCTTCGCCAGCATCGACCGGCGATGTCGTCAAGATTGTCGCGGGCACACAAACCACCGGACGAGGGAATGTGCGATACGACTCTGCAACCGATACGCGAGGCGGCACCGAACGCATTGTATCGCGCGATCTCAGCCTCAGATCACTCGGCCTCGATCCTATCGATTGGGAAGATCCTGACGGCTTGGCGCAGAAAGTCGAAAGAGCCAGCGGCACGGTAGGTTCCGCATTGCGTTATTTTGGAGCCCACTCTCGCTCGCTTGATGTTCGCCAACATAGCCAGAGCGTTGGCATTGACATTGCAACCGAGGCGCTCGGTACCCTGGTGGATGCGGATATGTCCGTTCAGTCGGCTCGAATTGCCGCGCTCCGATTGCGCCAGCAACTCGCGGCGCAAACGCTCGCCATCACAAATCAGCAGCCAGAGTTCCTGCTGGCGCTGTTCCGCACATGATCCGCTGCTGAGGGTTGCAGAGGGTCTTTTGGCCAACTTGCTTACAATACCGATGCAGGGAGCTGCGAAATTGCATCCTAACACCCAATCCACTCTTATGTTCGTTTTCAAGAGCCTTCGACATTATGATGTCCTTTCCGCCCGAGATGACGAAATCCAATTTGTGAAGCTCATGTGCAGAGTAGGGAGCAGGGCTTTCGACGACGGTTGGCATACTCTTATGCGCGGGTTGGCTACCGCATATCCGTATGTTCGTCTGGGGCTGCCTCTGTCTAGAATCGGGCATAGACTTTTAGTCCGCCACATAGTGGGTACGAGGATTCCCCACCGGGGCCCTGCTCCCAACTTTGCACATCAAGCAGATGATGACGCTGGTTCTTGCTCCTTTCTCGTGACCGTTTACCGATGATGAGCCTTCATGCCTCAGCGGTGGGAGCCACCACTTGCCCGATTGCCCAGAGGAAGGCGGCCATCTCCCGCGCGATTGCTGTGACCGCGACGGTCTTAAGCTTCCCGGCCTGGATCAGCTTTCGATAACGTGCGCAGAGCCTGATTTGCCCTTTCCATGCGATCTCGCGAACGGAGCGTGGTAGCCCTTCCAACCGTGCCTGGATCGTCTGGCTCACCCGGGCGGGAAAGCGGTAGGTCCATGCGCCTTC
>NZ_JABXWS010000148.1:0-979 GCF_015594425.1 Novosphingobium sp. HR1a | reverse complement strand
GATCAGCACGCGGCGAGCCCGCTTGTTGCCGGCCTTGGTGATGCCCCCGCGCTTCACCCGCTCGCCCGTTGAACTCTCGGATGGTACAAGCCCGAGATACGCCATCAACTGCGGCGCTGTTTCGAAGCGTCGTATATCGCCGATTTCCACGACAAAGGTGACGGCGTTGATGAACGCGATACCGCGCATCGCCTGGTAGGCTTCAACCACAGGTGCCATGGACCAGGACGCGGCTATCTCAGCGACCTGCTTGGTCAGCCTATCTTCTCGGACACCCGCATCCTCGATAGCCTGGATATATTCGACGAGCACGATGTGATGGGCGGGATGGGTGAAGCTCTGCGCTGCCAGCCAACGAAAATGCGCCCGTGTCCACGATGTGCGTCCCGGGAAAATCCGGCCATGGCGCAAGAGGAAGGACTGCAACTGCTGGCGAGCCTTCTTCAGCGCGTCATGGGCGCACTCACGAGCGCGGACAAGGTCGCGTACAGCCTCATGTGCTTCGTCCGGAACCCAGACGGCAGTCAACTCGCCGGCGCGATGAAGCCGTGCCAGGCTGACGGCATCGCGCCTATTGGTCTTCACCCGATCACCGGGGCGTTTGGGAATTAGAGAGGGCGCCACGACCTGGCACTCATGCCCCAGCGCGATGATCTGGCGATACAGATCGTACCCCGTCGGGCCAGCCTCATAGCAGAAGTGAAGCTTCGCCCCACGCTTCGCCAACTTGCCCACCATCGATGCGACCGATGTCGGCTCGGCGGAGATGTCGCCGAAAAAGCGGACTTCGCCGTTCCGTTCCTTTTCCGCGACTGCAACCGAGATCTTCGCTTTCGATGTATCGAGTCCGATGAAAAGTTCGCTATACTCGTCCATGGTTCGCCCTCGCTTAAGCTTGGGGATAGGCGCCGGTCCGTCCGGCGTAACCCCCGTTTCCTGCTTACTCCGAGGGCGGGCCAACTTCACCGCACGAACATAC
>NZ_JABXWS010000104.1:0-23512 GCF_015594425.1 Novosphingobium sp. HR1a | reverse complement strand
GGCCTAGAGTCTCGGCCGCCCTTCACATCACCCGCGATGACGAGACGATGGTCCGGGCCATCTATCCGGTACTGATGGATGTCATCCGTCGCCGCGCGAGTATTGATCTGGCGAACCTGGCACTCGCTGTGCGCGAACGTTGTCCCGAGCCCGAGCACCCGATTTATCGGCTGAGACCTGACGATCTTCCCAGGCCGCTGCAGGTTCTGCGCGCCTTCACCTCTCCACGTGGGTACCCCGACATGACTTGCGTGGTGGTTCAAGGCACAGCGCCCCTGACCGCCGAAGATTACGCGGACCCGATGCGGGCAGCCGCACGCGCGTTCACCTTTGACTGGCCATCCGTGGAGGAGCAGCTTGCACTGCAATGCGACGAGTGGCGCCGGGAATTCGAGGGCAGGGAGTGATCATCAATGAGGTCACGCACAGCGCACGGACGCCAGAGTCCCGCCGCGCGACCTCACAGAACCTCCAGATTCCACAGGTTTTGGTATGAGTCTATACAGACAAGGCATAGGTGCCGGTACTCGTGACTTGGCTCAACCGGATACCGTCAACGACAGGAAGCCGGACGATGAGACGTTTCCACATTGACGAGCGATTCATCATGGGACGGGAACTGTCGCGCTGGCGACAGCCCCCTTTTTAACCTTTACCGATGACCCGGAAAAAAGGTCATCATTACCGATGTTTTCACCCCGGTGTTAAACGAAGATGCCAAGGTTCGGGCTTCGCAAGGTCGTGTCGGCAAGCAAGGCCCGTCGTTTCAGCAACTTAGGCCCCGCTTGCCCGAAGCGCAGCAGATCGGTGCGGCGAACCGGGAGGATGTCGCCCGGAATGTCGGTGGCGCGCTGGCGGTAGAGCAGCAACGCGCTGTCTACCTGGAAAACCGTGGGCTGTTGGGTGGGTTCGACCAGTACGCTACCCACCACCCGCGTCGTCCGCGACGGCGGTGTCTCCGACCAGCATTCGCCACAGTTCAGCCTGTCGATCCGCACTTTCAGGCGACGCTTGGTGTCGTGGATGAAGTGCGCGTTACCCACGGTTTCGTTCTCGAATTTCAACCGGGCTTCGCGGATGGGCACTTCGTAGAGAATATCATCGTCCAGCAGCTCGTACCATTCATCAAACCGTCGTTCGTCGAGCAGCTTGGCTTCGAGGGCAAGGAAACGTGAGGCAGCCAGGAATGCCTCTGCCGCGGACATCACCGGATCGACGACCCCTGTGTCAGTGACTTTGTCAGTCATTGTGAACCTCCGTCACGGACGCGCGCATATCCTTGACCCACCGGCGCCAGAAGCCCTCCTGCATATATTCGCCGTATGTGGTCGTGTAATGCCGACCGGGACCTTTCCACTCCAAGTCAGGCTCGCTACGCTTCTGCTTGAAGTGCATCGGGATCGCGTCGCGCCGTGCCCAGGGACTGCGCGCCAAGCGCGCAACGCCTTCCCATAGCACTGAATCATCCTGCTCGATCATGCCGCCCGCTCCAAAGGCGAACTGGCCGGCAACATAGGATTGGCGCTGATAGTCTTCCGGCATGAACGCATATTCGAGCTGCCAGTGCCACATCTCCATCACGCCCGGTTCGATCGGCTGCCACACGCGGACATCGGTGTAAGCCATCGGGAACTCGCCGGGAGAAGCGGGCGAAGGGAAGCGAACGAAGCTGAAGTTTGGAAAGATCGTACCGATCGTGGGCGGCAGCGAGGTCAACAACCACTTTTGCGTCTCGTCGAGGTTGGACAAGTCCATCTGCTCGCGAAGCTCGGGAGGATAGCCCCAGAACGCGAATTCCGGCCCGAACCATTCGGGAAGGTTATGCCCGACGAAACTGTGTCCGTTGTCGAACAGGAAGCCATCGGCACGGTCGCCGTTATTGCGCAGGTCGCCCGCAGCGAAGCCCGAAAGCGTGGCCGAGTAATGCGCCGTGCCGACATGGTAGGAATCGCCGCTGAAGTTTTCCGATCCGCTTTTCCAGTCGGAACGGATGATGAATCGCTCCGGCGGCGCCAGAACACGCATACCGTCCGGGTGCAGGCCGAACAGCACGTCGAACATCCAGCCGGCCCCTGCGAGGTACTCCTCCAGATCGGGCCCATTGGGTGAAAGGCAGGCGAAGATGAAGCCATGCGTGGTTTCCACCCGGGGGGCCTTGATCAACCCCCACTCCTTGCTGTCTGGCCGCTTGCCATAGGCCATGCTCATCTCAGGCGCGCCAACGAAGTCGCCGTTATTCTTGTACGTCCAACCGTGATATGGGCAGCGGAAATGGGTGGCGTTGCCCGAATCCTCGGCACAGATCGACGTACCGCGGTGGCGGCAGTGGTTCAGCATCACGTGAACCTCGCCCTTGCCCGTGCGCGTGACGATAACCTGATCAAGGCCGATGCGCCGGGTTACGAAGTCGCCGGAGTTGGGGATCTCGGTCTCGTGCGCGATGAACACCCAGGAACGCGTGAACACACGCTCCATCTCGGCACGGAACACGCGGTCGTCCTGATAGGCATCGATCGGCATCTCGCCGCCGTCGAGGCCCTGTTCGATCCGGTCGCACAGGTCTTCGATGTAGCGTGCCTCGCTGTCAGGGTCGATCGGCCGATATCTGTACATGGTAATCTGTGCTCCTGAGGTGGTGTTTCATCATGGTGCGGCGATCGGCCGCGGTAAGAGCTGGTCCCGGGTTAATCAGTCCCTGACGCAAGACGATGCTTCAACCTTTCCGTTCGGCGGGGGCGCACCTTGCAAAGAGAGCAGGTGCGTGATGAGGTCCTGGCGTATGCGCAGCATGTCTTCCTCGCTCCAGATCTTGAAACCTTCTCCCGTCTTGAAGCCGAGTTTTCCGGATGCGACCCGGGCTTCCAGATATTCGTGAGGAGCAGCGTGCCGATCCAGCTCAGGAATGATCGTTCGGTGAATGTCGAGCGTAAGGTCGAGGCCGATAAGATCGGCATTTTCCAACGGCCCAAGCACTGCCAGACGGCGGCCGAAACTCGATTTTACGCACAAGTCCAGCGTGGCAGCATCGCAGATCCCATCGGCCACCATGGAAATCGCCTCTCGCCACAAAGCGAACTGAAGGCGGTTGCCGATGAAGCCGGGAACATCCTTATGAAGCTGGGCGGGAGACTTCCCGATGCGCCGCATCATCGCCATCGCAGCCCTAACGGTATCGGCTGAAGTGTGCTCCCCCGGTACGACTTCTACCAGAGGAATAAGCGGCGCGGGATTCCACCAGTGCGTGCCCACGATCCGCTCCGCCGTTGGTAGTCCTTCCGCGATGGAGGTGATCGAAATGACGGAAGTGTTGGTCGCCAAGATGGCATCAGCAGGCGCTTGTTCGACGAGCGCCTTGAAGAGCTCACGCTTCACCTCGATCTTTTCGGGCGCGCATTCGGTGACGAAGGAAGCACCCGTTACCGTCTTCGCCAAATCGCCGGTAATCTCGATGAGATCGACCGTCGCAGGATCTCCGCCGGTTGCGGCCAGGCTTTCGCGAATGCGCGCGGGAAGCGCCGCCTGTATCACGCTGCTTGGATCGTAAATCCGCGTGGCGAACCCGGCAGCGGCAAAGACTTGCGCGATGCCGCTGCCCATCAGGCCACCCCCAAGCACGGCCACGGTCATTGCCCGTGCACTCGCAAAACGAAGCCGGTACGGGCCAGGCTGCCTGGCGCCATCACACTTTCACCATAGGCAAGGGTCCGATGTCATCCTGGGAAGCCAGCGAACGCGAAGACATCCTCGAAAATGTCGCGTAAGCGATTACGGCAAAGACCGCATTGGCGATAACCAGCGGCATCAATCCTCCAGAACGAATGTCGAAACTCATCAGATAGAGGACGACCATCGGCGAGAAGAACTGGCCGACGAAGAACGCCGAACTCCAGCTACCGCCGCTCGTGCCCCGGCGGTGGGCGGGGGCCAACCGCAGAACGGCAGCCATGGTGAGCGGGCACAGGATGCCGCACCCCATCTGGTTGATGAAAGCACCGATCACCAAAGCTGGCACGCCCGGCCACAGTGCCGCCAGCAGAAGACCGGCCCCGGCCAGCGCAGTGCTGCCGACAAGCATGGGAGCAAAGGGCAACGCTCGCAGGTAGCGGAAGCTGAACGAACCAAGCGGATTGCCGAGGCTGGCGATGGCGATCAGTACCCCGATTTGTGCCGAGGAGCTGACATCGCGCGCGGAAAGGAAACCGCCCATCTGCAACGGAACGATATAGAACAGGATCGAACCGAAGAAAGTGGCCATCAGCACCGCGATCATCGGCAATGGCAGGCCGCGCGGTCGACCGGCTTTGCCCGGTACTGGATCACTCCCCTTCCGCCTGGGGTTGTCGGGCTCAAAGATGATCGGGACCGCCGCCAGAAAGATTATCAGGCTCATGCCATAAGCCGCGAAAGGGAACTTCCAGGTGATGCCGCCCAGTATCCCACCGATAATGTAGAAAAAGGTCGCGCTCAGCGCGGATACGGCCATCATGTACGCCACCCACCGATCGCGGGTGGGGCCTTCAAAATAGTCGCCAATGAGCGCGATCGAAGATGCCATGATGACGGCTTCGGCCATGCCCAGCCCGAAGCGCGAACCGATGATCGCGTAGGCGTTATCAAGCCACAGCGGTGCCGTGCCAAGAAAGCTGTAGACGAACAGCGCCGTCAGCAGGCAGACACGCCTGCCGTAGAAATCCGCCAGGTATCCCCCCAAAGCCGAGAACAGGGCAATCGCCAGCGCGGGTGCGGTCAGCACGATCGGGGCAAGGCTTATGCCGTCAGGCCCCGGGCCAAGCACTTCGGGCAGGCGGTGCGCCACGGGCGACAGCAGAACGACGCCCATCACCGGCAAGGCGGACGCGATCAGGAGAAGTATCCCCTGAGCGCGACCGGCCTTGCGCCCCTTCGTTGCGTGCTTCAATGGCGACGTCATCAGAAGCTGTACCGTGCTCGGACACCGTAGGTGCGCGGCGGTGCCAGGAAGCCATTGACCGGGAAGCCTGTCAGGCTGCTGGACTGGTAAGCCGTTTCCAGAATCTTCTTGTCGGTGACGTTGTTGACGAACGCAGTAAGTTCGATGCCATCGGTACGTCGATAGGAGAGAGAGACATCGAGCTTGGCGTATGAGGGCTGCGACACCGCGTTTACGTTGAACTCGTCGAAAAATATCCGCGAAGACCAGAACCCTTGAGCCCTGCCGACGATGGACCCCGACGCGATTTGCGCCGCGTATTCTATCCCGCCGCTGACGGTGAACTTGGGAGACTGCGGCAGCCGGTTGCCCGAAAGATCGATCTGGCCAAGGCCCGGGCGGCCCTGATCCGAGTTGGTGAAATCGGTGAACTCCGAATGGAGCCAGCTTGCGTTCAAATCGATCTTGAAGTCATCGACGGGCTCGAAAGTCGTCTCCGCCTCGATACCGTAGATCTTGGCCGACGTCGCGTTGGTCAGAACCACGTTCTGGCCATCGATCTTGGTGAGTTGAAGATCCGAATAGTCGTAGTAGAACGCTGCCAGGTTCATGCGCAGTCGATTGTTCAGCAGGCGCGTCTTCAGGCCCGCCTCATAGGCCCAGACTGTCTCGGGATTGACCGGCGGATTGTTGAGCACGACGCCTCCACCCGCGACCGGGATGACCTGCGTTCCGCCCAGATTGAAGATACCGGCCTTGAAGCCCTTCGAGACAGAACCATAGATCAGCGTCTGCGGAGAAACCTGGAAGTTGACACCGAACTTGGGAGTGAAAGCGTTCCACCGCTTCGAGGATTTGTAGGGCGCTGCGAAAGGCAGGTTCCTGTTCACGAAGTCCGCCGCCTCAAGGAAGCGGGTCGAGGTAACGAAGTCAGTATAGAGATCGATGTCGGTCTTCTTCTCGGTGCTGTAACGCCCTCCCAGGATCAGGGTCAGGCGATCGGTCGGGCGGTAAGAAACCTGCGCAAAGCCAGCAAAAGCCCTTGCCTTCAGGTCGCCACCCGCGCCGTAATTGCTCCGCCAGTTGCCCGGCTGTAGCGCCGAAGTTACCGGATCGTAAGCAAGCGGAGTCCAGAAGGAGCCCTGAAGGTTTTCGGCGAAGAAGTAGGCGCCCGTCGTCACGTCGAACGCCTCGCTAGAGTAGTTGAGGTTGAGTTCCTGCGTATAGGCGTTGGATTTTTCATCGTAGAAGATCTGGTTGATCGGCAAACTGGTGCCATCGAGATCGCTGTTCAAACTGAAGGCCGTGTGACGCCACGCACTGATCGAGCGTAAAGTAAAGTCGTTCAGTTCAAGCTTGGCATCGACAGTAATGCCGCCGCTTCGACGCCGATAGCGCGGATCGACATCGGACGCGATGTCGTACCCGTTGATAATCGCGGTTCCGCCTAGCTGGATACCGGCAACCGGCAGGCCCGATACGCCCGGCTCCCCGGTCAGGCCACGCTGATTGACCAGGCGCGCACCGCGGCCGCGCGATCGGTCTCGTCCGATATCTCCGATCACCGTTACGGAGAAGTTGCTTGCCGGTTCGAAAGCCAGGGTCAGGCGTGCGGCACGAGTGCGCGTGTCGTCAACGTCGTTGCCGGTGACAACGTTGGTCCCGTACCCATCACGATTCTGGCCGAAGAAGGCGATGCGTGCGCCAATGCCCGGCGCGATCGGGCCACCGATGCCCCCTTCGACGATCAGATCGTTGTAGTTGCCGATCGTCAACTGACCGGAACCGCTCCAATCGTCCGTCGGGCGGTTTGTATAGACGTTTATCAGGCCGCCTGTCGCGTTGCGCCCGTATAGTGTGCCTTGCGGTCCGCGCAGCACTTCCACGCGCTGGACATCATAAAAATTGCCGATCTGCCCGGCAGGCCGCGCGATGTATACGTCGTTCAGGTTGTAGGCAACGCTGCCTTCGGCGCCAGTCGACAGATTGGCATAGCCGATACCGCGAATGGCGAGTTTGGCGGCGCCGAATGTCTCGCCGAAGTCGAAATTCGGAATTGAACTGGCAAGTCGGGCGATATCGTTGACGCCAGCTTGAGCGAGCGTGTCGCCTGACAGAGCGGTGATGGCGATGGGGACCTTCTGCACGCTGCTCGCGCGCTTCTCGGCAGTCACCACAATCTCACCATCACCCGCATCCCCGCGGCTGGGGGCTTTGGTGACGGATTGAGCGAAAGCGGGATTGCTTATCATCAGGCTGGCGGCACTTACCCCCAGCATTACTGAAACATAGCGGCGCTGTGAAAAGGCTGTCATGATTACCCCCATCTTGCTGATCAATTAATTTAAATTATCGAATAATTTTCCCTGCGAAATTTATTTCACTATTTCATGTTTTACTTTGGATATTGGCGAATTATTTGCCAAAATAGTGTTGCAACGCTCCACTCATGAAGGCGAGCCAGATCTCAGGAACTGGGTTACCCGGCCAATCCACGGATGCCCCTCATCGACACAGCGCATGTTAGTGTCGAAGTGGTTGTGGCCCGCGAATACTTCCTCGATCACCGGAACGTCATTATCGCGCAATGCAGAAGCGAAGCGTTTCATGTCTTCAGCCAGGGACCACAAGTCATCGTCTCCGGCAGAGACGTAGAAGGGCGGTGCTCGATCTGAAATTTGGGCAATGGGATTTGCGCGGATTACATCTTCATCGTTGGGAATGAAGGTTCTGCGCATCTTTAGTGCAGCCTCAGTGCCTGCCCCCTCCCCGGCGAAATTCATGTCCAGCGGCGCGCTCACCGCGATGACGCCCTTTATGATGGCAGGCCCAAGGTCATGCGCCGCCAGCCAACTCGCGTCGAGGGCTACTAGAGCCGCAAGGTGCCCTCCTGCGGAATGGCCGCCAAGGAAGATGCGCTCCGGATCTCCCCCGAACCCGGCGATGTTGTGATAGGTCCAGGCGAGCGCATCACCGACATCCTCGACAGCGGCAGGAAAAGGGCTTTCGGGTGCAAGGCGATAGGACACCGAAACGAGAACCGCCGGCGTCTCGACGATCGCCGAGGCCATGAAGCCCATCCATTCCTTGTACCCTCCGATGAACGCTCCGCCATGGACAAACAGCAATACGGGCAGCGGTTCCGAAACGTTCAACGGCGCGTAGACATCGACCTTCTGGTAATAGTCCTGCCCATATTCAAGATCAGCGTGAAATGTCACTTCACCTCCAAGCGCAACCTGCCGAGAAAGATCCAAAACGGTCTCCGCGTAGGCAATGGCGTTTTGAAACAGAGGTGAAGGGCGTGAAGGCAAATCACTGAAAGACACGATCCATAGTCCTCTATAGAAGCATGCGTGCACGCACGCCTGACCTACGGTCTTATTTTAACCTAAATAATCAGCATTTGTCTTAAGTTTTATCTCAAACCAAGCGCAATCCCCCAACTGATTATTGATCCTCATATGACAGAAAGCCATTCGCGGTGAGGGATCAGCTTGCATTTCGTATAAGGGCCTCCAATTCATCAAACTGTCAAGCGCAAAGCTTGCGTTTGCATATTTTGATGCCTAAAGTAGTTTTCGACCGGCTTGGGGTGCTGGGCTTCAGAGAAAAGGGCGGGATGTGAAAACGCAGAGAAAGCAAAGTGTTAACCAGCAGATAGTGGCTGCTTTCGGTATCACGCACACTCCTGGCTTGGGTGATCAGATGGATAGACCAGATTCGGCGCTGGTCGAGCGACTCATGGCTGGCTTCGATGTGGTCAAAGACCAGATCACCGAAGCAAAGCCGGACGTGTTGATCGCGCTCGTCAACGATCACTTCGACATGTATACCTTGCACAACCTTCCCGGCTTCTCGATCGCGCTCGGGGATACGCACTATGGGCCGACGCCGGAGACAGAGGCGTGGATACAGATGAAGCGGAGGCCTATCACCGGACACGCAGATCTTGCCTTCGACATCTATAAGACGCTGATGGACAAGGGTTTCGAGTTGCACCGTTCTGAATCGGCGGAACTGGTTCACAATGTGCTCATTCCCAAGAAGTATCTCTGGCCCGACCTCGACCTCCCGATTGTCCCAATCTTCACCAACTGCTTCATTCCGCCGCTTCCAACGTTCCGTCGCGCCTATGACATGGGGCTCGCAATGCGCGAGATCGTTGCGCGCCGCCCGGAGCGCGTCGCAATCATGGCGAGCGGGGGGATTTCGCACTGGCCTCCCATTGTCTTCGATCACGACGATGCATCTGATCCTCTGATTGCGCGAGTTCGTCAGTTCAATATCCTCGGGCGCGACGCGTGGGCGAAAGATCCCACGCTGGCAATGGACCTGATCGCGCGAGAGAAAGAGATGTCGCAGTCGGGCAAGGAGCTCATCAATATTGAGTGGGATCGTGAAATTCTCCAACAAATCGCGAGTGGTGACGTAGAGGGTCTGCGGAGCCTGGATCACGCCGCGGTCCGGGAACTGGGCGGCGCTGGCGGGTCCGAGATGCTGATGTGGGTAACGCTTTTGGGAATGATGGACGGGGCTCCCAGCGATATCGTGATGTACGAACCCGTCGTCGAATTCATGGGCGGGGTCGGCCTGACAAGCTACGCCCGGACGATCGCGGGCGCCACGAACGCGTGAAGGCACACGGCCTAAACTAGGCAGCATCAAGGATGGGGTTGTGAATATGGGGCTCAAAGCAATCGTCAGCGGTGGTGGCATCGGCGGCCTTTCCACCGCTACCGCCTTGGCGCAGCGTGGCTGGAACGTCACGGTCTATGAAAGTCAGCCAACCTTGCGCGTCACCGGGTCTGGCATCTACGTCCACTCCAATGGTCTGGCAGTTCTGAGCGCGCTTGGCGCCTTCGACCGGGCGATGCGCGGCGCCTTCATGGGAGACGGCGTTGAACAGCGTGATCACCGCGGTGGCATCATCCTGCCGGCGTCGATGCCGCCGGGCGTGATGATGGTGTCGATCCCCCGCTTCGACCTGATGGAAAGCTTGGCGGATGCGGCTCGCAACGTGGGTGTCGAGATCGTCACCGGCGCGTTAGTTGTCGATGCGCGCGCTGACGGGACCTTGATTTTCTCCAACGGGCGCAAGATCACGGCGGATCTCGCGATCGGATGCGACGGGATCTGGTCGCCCGTCCGCAAGGCGCTCAACCTGGAGGAGTTTCACCAAAGAACCGCCGAGGGCGCGCTGCGCACGATCGTCAAGGGCACCCAGGCCGAGATGCCGCCGGAAGCCCGTAACCGGTGTATCGAGAACTGGAGCGGTACCCGCCGCTTGCTGATCACGCCGATCAACGACGAAGAGATCTATCTGGCGCTGACATGTCTGTCCGACGACGTCGAGGCGAGCGATACTCGCGTCCTGCCATGCTGGCGCGAAAGCTTTCCGGATTGGGCTTGGCTGATCGACCGCATCGGCGAAGAAGTGACCTGGAACGTCTACAGCCACATCCGTTGTAAGCAGTGGTCGGCTGGCAGGACCGCAATTCTAGGTGATGCCGCGCATGCTCAGCCGCCCAATCTCGGCCAGGGCGGTGGCATGGCGCTACAAAATGGCTTGGCGCTTGCCGCCTATATGGCTGACGTACAAGATCGACGCGACATCCCTGACGCGCTGGCGGCGTGGGAGGCTGCCGTTCGCCCGCTGACGGAGCATTGCCAGTACTGGTCGGTTCTGTTCGGGGAAATCACGCGCATTCCGGACGATATTCGTTCCACCTTCATCCGCTCTGCATTCACCAACGCGTGGGTGCGAGAAAGCCTTGGTGCTGCAGCAGCATCGACCCCAATTGTCCGCAAGGCTGGCTGACTAGTGAGCAACAGTGGTGCCAAGCTCAATTGCGCACTGCCGGACTACGGGTTAGAAACGCAGTTGTGAGCGGGCTGACCGCGGATGTCAGCTCCTGGAAAATGGAATAATCTGTGAACAAGCGCGGCTCCGAAATTGAACAATCCAGCGGGAACCACAGTCAAACGACGACGCAGGAGGGTTATCTTCCCCACGATCTACAAAGGCTGATCAATGCGTTGGACAAGAAACTCCTTGAGTATCTTCGGCCATTGAATTTCACGCCGCAGCAGTATCGTGTCCTTCAGATCGTGTCACAGCTAAACCCGATCAGCATCGGCGAAATCGCGCGGCTTGCCGTGATCGAGCAATCGGTAGTCAGCCGGATGGTTGATCAGCTGCGGTATCGCAAGATACTGACTAAAGCGAAAAGGTCTGACAACGGGCGGGTGGTGGACGTGCAGTTGACCACTACCGGTCGGGCCCTGGCCGACGAATTGCAGCCGGTAGCCGAGGCAATCGTCAAACAGAGTACGGAGATACTTACCGAAAAGGAGCGCGCGCTCCTGACAAAAACTCTTTCGCGCGTGTTCGACCATGTTATGGCCACGAACAGCGCAGTCCCAGAAACGTTGGGGTCCAGGGTCAGTGCTCCTGACGATGAAACAGGCGGTACCCCCCCGACAATTGAGGCAATCGAGTCATCGTCTCGGCGGGCGCAGCCGGTTCATCAAAGTGCAGGAAGCAAAGGTGGAAGATAGAAATGCGTTTGCGCGAATGTCTTTCTGGCGGGTCATCTGGTTTCTTGCCTTGCCTTCAGGCGGCCAACCATCCCCACCGCCGCGAAGGCGCAGACCTTGCCCGAGCGACAGGCGCCGGAGTGTCCTGAGGAACGCTCCGGCGTCGGTCCCTGGCGGCTAATGGAACGTACCTGCTCTCAGAGCCGCTCGGTCACGGCTAATTGATCAAGGTATCGATCAGGAACGTCATGCGGTTCGCCATCAGATCCGGGCGGTTCAACGGATCGCTCACGCCGTGGCCGCCATTCTGGTCCTCAAGGTAATAGACCGTGGCGCCCGCGTCCTTCATCCGCGCGGCGAGCTTGCGGGCATGGCCGGGGCCAACGCGGTTGTCGGACGTGGCAACGGTGATCATGAACGGGGGGTAGGCTTTGCCCGGCACGACATTCTGATAAGGCGAATAGCGGTTGATCGCAGCAAGCATCGCCGGCTCCTTGGGATCGCCGTACTCGTTCGTCCATGCCGCACCCATGCCCATATAGGGCATCCGCACCAGGTCGGTCAGCGGCACATCGCTGACGATTGCCCCATAAAGCTCGGGGTGGCGCGTGCCCATGACCGCAGCCAGCAATCCACCGTTGGACATGCCGAACACGCCGATGCGGCGGGGGGTGGTGAACTTTTCGCGGATCAGCGCCTGGGTCACGGCAGCAAAGTCATCGTAGCTGTTCTCACGCTTTTCGCGAATTGCCGCCTGGTGCCAGGCCTCGCCCCGATCACCGCCGCCCCGGATCAGCGGCAGGGCCAGCGCACCGCCCCGGTTAAGCCATGTGAGCAGCGACTTTCCGCCCACGAGGAGATCGAGATAACCGGGCACGAAGCTGATCCCGAATGCACCGTAACCTGTCATCAGCAGCGGTACATCGCCCTTGGAAGGTGCCTTGGGCCGGAGCAGATAATAATCGATCGACGTACCGTCCTTCGATGGCGCCGATTTCAGCTCGACAATAAACTTGGTTGCGTCGAAGGCCGGTTTTTCACTGAACAGAGTGTCATTCAGTCTGCGGCCGACAAGATCGAGGCGTGTGGGAACGAGGAAACCAGCCCGCTTGACGATCACGGCGTCGCTTGCACGATCCGCTCCGAGAAGACCGACGTTCGTGCCGACAGGCTCAGGCTTGTCGCGCGTCAGCGTCCATTTTCCGTTCGCCCTGGCATTGGCCCTGATCACCTGCTGGATGCCGCGCTTGCTCATCACTGCGAGCATTCCGCTATTCGTGGCGGCGATCCCGGAATAGGCGTCGACCAGAAACTCGTCCTTGTTCGCACGATAGGCCACCGAATAGCGACGGTCTTCCGCCACGCCCGGATTGAAATCATACGCAACGATGCTTTCGGCCGGGACGGCCTGCCCCATGACTGTCGCGGTTTGAGCCAGTTGAACGTAAACCCGGCCGCCATTAACGACAGGCGTGCCCATTTTAACTGCGAGAGGAAATGGCAACGGTTTCACCGAGCCGTCCTGGCCCACTTTCAGGTGCTCGAAAGTGGAATAGTCGATCGCGCGCTGAATGATCCCCACCCTGTTCGCGCCCGTGCCCGTTGCATTCAGCATCATCAGCGAGTCACCAGGCTGCGCCGAATAGACCACTTTGGCCGAAGACAGCGGCGTACCGCGCTTCCACACCAAAACATCCCGCGCCCATCCGGTCGAAAGAGTGCGCGCGCCGCTTATGGTATGCTCCAGCAGCAACGTATCGTCATTCAGCCACGCCGCCATCGTGCGGCTTGCCGGAGTGCGGAAGCCGTCTGCTACGAAGGCACCTGTATCGAGATCGAATTCCCGCAGTTCATCCTCGTCGCCGCCTCCCGGAGACAATTGCAGGATACAGCGGTTGTTGCCCTCAGGCCTGCAGGACAGACGCGTTCCATCGAAACGCAGTTCATAGGCCTTGCCCTCCGCCTTGCCCAGCGCATCCACATCGATCACGTCGCGCCACGCCCCCGGCGTTCCGTCGGGCTTGCGTCGGCTGACCGACAGAACTCCGTGCGGACGTTCCGCGCTGCGCTGGAAACGCAGGGCGTAGGGCCCCGCCAGCAAAAACTCGGGCGGCGGGTTGGCGGCGGAGAGCGCCGTTTTCAATTCGTGCAGAACCGCAGCATGATCGGGCATGGTCGCGATCTTCGCTTCTGCAGCCTGCGTCTGCTGCTTCGCCCAGTCGAGCGCCTTGGCATCGGTTGGGACTTCCAGCCACTGATAACTGTCCTGGGCGGCAATGGGTGATGCGATTGCAGTTGCCGCCAGCATCGTCGCTTTCATGATATTCATTTTGCGTCTCCGGGAAGGAAGCCAAAAATCATGCGGCCTTTACGGCGAGTGACATTGAAGTCGCGAACGCCGACGTCGCGCCGCAGGACCAGCTATTTCGCATCAATCTTCTGCTTGAGGTACATGTCGAACCACTTCACGGTGCGCTCGGCGGCGTCGATCTGGTTTTCACGCTTGAGGAAACCGTGTCCCTCTTCGGCATACAATTTCGAATCCACCGTCTTGCCCGCCTTCTTCAGGACGTCAACGATCTGCACGGCTTCATGCGCTGGCACGCGAATGTCGTTTTCCCCTTGCAGGACCAGCAGCGGTGCCTTGGTATCGCGCAGGTACGTCAGCGGACTGACGCGTGTGTAGACATCCTTGTCTTGCACCGGATCGCCGATCAGACCGCGCTGATACTCACGCAGCGCAGGCGAGCCGCGTTCCCACATCGTGTTCCAGTTGACGATGCCGTATTGTTCCACGCCTGCCGCCCAGAAATCCGGCATTCGCGCAACGGCCATCACTGTCATGAAGCCGCCATAGGATCCGCCCGTGATACCGATCCTGCGCGGATCGGCGTAGCCCGATGCCACCAGGAACTTCGCGGCGGCGGCCTCGTCCTCAAGGTCGCGCCCGCCAAGGTCGCTCCGGTTAGCCTGCTCGAACGCACGGCCATACCCGGTGGAGCCGCGCACGTTGGGCGCGATCACCATATATCCGCGCGAGGCAAGCGCGGTGGCTGTCCGGTCGAACTCGTCATAAGTCTGGCCGGTCGGGCCGCCATGGGCAAGCACCACGACCGGCGCGGAACCGTCACGCTTGAGATTCCACGGCATCCAGAGCACGGCACTGATCACCGTTTCGTCCGCGCTCTTGTAGCTGACGATGCTGGTACGCGGCAGGGTTTCGGGATTTATGCTGGCAAGGCCAAGATTGGTCAGCCGGCGTGTCTCGCCGCTGCGCATGTCGAGTGTCCAGTAGTCGAACGGAGATCCCCCGGAGGAATGCGGGAACAGCAACTTACCGCCATCGGGCGAGAACGCCGGCAAAGAGCCGAAGTAATCGCTCACATGCCCTTCAGGCAAAGGCAACTTGCGCGCGGCCTGTGCCGTCAGGTCATAGGCATAAACTTCGTCGCGACCGTCCACATTGGAAACCGCCAGGGCGGTCTTGCCATCGGGGGAGAAGGCCCCCGCTTCCTGCGGCCAATCGCTCTGCCGTATCGGTGTGCGCCTGCCGCTGGCAATATCCAGCAACACGGCCTGCCGCAGCCCTGCCGCATTCTCGCTGGTGAGGGTGAGCATCCGCCCGTCGGAAGAGAGACTTGCCGCATGTTCGTAAGGCAGGTCCTTACTGCCCGCGACCTTCACTGCCTTCGCGCTGGCCACATCGATGCGCCAGACGCTGCTTTCGGTCTGCCCTGCATTGGTGCGGTTCGCATAAACGAACCTGCCATCCGGGCTGAAGGCGCGAACGAACCAGTATGTTCCATCCTCCTTTTCCTGTGTAAGCAGACGGACCTTGCGATCCGCAAGGGTCATCAGAGCGACATTGGTGCTGGGTTCCGTGGCGATGCGGCGGTTGAAAGCCAGCATCTTCGAATTCGGGCTGATCGCGAACGGTCCAGTATCAGACGCATCTACCGAAGCGGTCAGGTTCACCGCCTCCCCGCCATCGGCCGGAATCGCGAAGATGTCGTAGATCTCGCGCCCGCCAACATCGCTGGCGTAAAGCAGCGTACTGCCATCCGGCGTCAACTTGGGATAGAAAGTCTTGTCTTCCGATTGCTGAAGCTGGAGCGGAAAGCCCCCGGAAGGCGATACGCGCCACAAGTTTATCCGACCGGTCAGGTCGGTGGACAGTACCACCTGACCATCTGGCGTCCAAGTCGCGAACCAGCTGGACCGGGTAAAGAACAGGTCCGCGATCGGCACAGGCTTTGCGTCCCTGCGTTCGGGAGACACGAGTGATCGTGGGTCGGTCAATGCCCGGTCCGGTGCGCCACGAAGGACGGCTATGCCGGGCCTGGCCGGATCGTGCGACGTTTCCTGAGCCAGCACTCCCCCCGCCGAAGCGAGGAGAAGCATTGCGATGGCCGTATTGCGCATGGGTTCAGGTTTCCTTAGCGAGCGGGGCCGCCGAACGTGGCGTTCAGTTCGATGCCGAAAGTACGGGGACGCAGACGCGTCGCGGCGATGTCCACGTCGGTCGCGGTGATTGGCTGAACCGTGCGATAGCTGGTAGCGCCATTGTCGTTCGCAAGATTGTCAACGAACAGCGACACTGAGAACATGTCCAGTTCAAGACCGATACGAGCATCTACGATGTCGATGTTGTCACCTGGAAGATAGCCGGGGAACGACGTGAACCGGCGCGGGCTGCTGTGCTGCCAGCCGACACGACCAAAGGCGTTTACTGAACCGGAAATCGGGGCGCGATAGTCGGCCGAAGCATTAGCGGTATACTTGGACACGTCGTCGACCATGCCGCCCTTGACAATGCCGGTGCCTGGCACGGCGGCGGAATAAGTCGCGTCGTTATACGACCCATTGGCCATAAGTGTCAGCCCTTCCACCGGGCGCACTATCGCGCTCAGTTCCACACCCTTGTTCCTGGTGCCGTTCGAATTGATCAGGCCATTGAACCCGGTCGTGCCGATCGGGACGCGTACCGTCACGTCCTTCCAATCGCTATAGTAGATTGCGCCTTCCAGGGTGAGCTTGCGGTCGAATAGATCCGCCTTGGCACCGATTTCATAGGTCCAGATCGAATCCTGACCAAGTGCGTCCGGCAGGTTGATCCCCAGCGGTCCGGCAAGCGTACCAGCGACGGTCGGCTGCAACTGGCCCGAACGAAAGCCCTTGGCCGCGCTGGCGTAGATCGTGGCATCTGGCGTCGGGTGCCAGGCGATGGAGAAGCGCGGATTCCAGCTCTTGTACGTATCGCCCGGCTGATTGGTTATCGCACCGGCGTTGTTCTCGACGCCATAAAGCTCCTCGTGATAATACCTCAGTCCGGCGGTGAGATCGATCGGTGCCCCCGGCAACGTGTAGGTTCCCTCACCGAACAGGGCGCGGGCCTTGCTGGTAACAACGCCGCTGTTATCGATGGCGAACAGCGGAAACAGAAACACGTCCGACCGCTTGGCGTCACGTAGATAACCGCCCACGGTCCACTGCAACGGTCCACTTCCCGTTGATGCGAGGCGCGCTTCATGAGCATCCACTTTTATGCCGATAGAACTCGTTAATTGGCCTCCGGAAATTTGACCCGCCTGCGGAAGGTCGAATTTGCTATGCGAATAGCCGTAGAACGCTTCCGCTCCGCCAAGATCGTAGCGTGCGCTGACGCCGTAGAGACGATACTTTACGCCTGAAGCCAGTACCGTCGCACGCGATTGCTGGCCGTCATCCGTGGAGTTGGAATCGCCGCCAGGAAATGTGCCTTTGTAGAACCAGTAGCTGCCATTGACGGACAGACGTTCGGTGGGCTTGAACAGCGCCTTGGCACGGAAAGTGGTGAAGGTCTGATCGTTCAGGTTGCGTTCGCCGGTGGCGGAATTATCTATCCAGCCGGGCAGACGTTCAGCCGTCCCGGCGACACGGACGCCGAGGATTCCGGGAACGATCGGAGCATTGAAAGCCCCCTTGATGCCCTGATTGGTGCCGCCGCCCTTGGTATCGGAAAGATAGGCGGAGCCCTTTGCCTCCCAGTTGTCGAGGTCGGCGTTCTTCGTCAGGACGCGCACCGTGCCACCCAACGACCCTTCACCAAACAGCGTGCCTTGCGGACCACGCAAAATTTCCACCCGGTCCAGATCCCAGGCCCTGACATCGGGTGAAAGAGGAACGGTTACACCCGTGAACGGCAAGTCATCCAGGTAATAGCCATTCTCATTCGCACCCAGCGAAGTGGAGACCCCGCGAATCGTGATTTTCATGATGCCATTGCCGCGATCGTAGACGCCGACGCCCGGCGCTTCCTGCAGGAAGTTTGCCAGGTTCTGGACGCCACGCTTCTCAAGATCTGAACCACTGACCGCTGAAATGGCGATGGGCACGTCGATGGCGCGCTCCTGACGCTTGCGGGCGGTGACGTAAATCTCGTCGCCAGATGCCGGGGTTCCCTCAACCGCCGCACGGTCCTGCGCAAATGCTACCGATGGCGCCAGCCCCGTCAAAAGCGCCATGACTGAACATGTGTAAACGATACGCTTCATCGAAAATGCCTCCCTGTGGCTTATGGAAGGCATGACGCGCGTAGATGCGCCAAGGACAGCTCGTGTTTCAAAAAAATTTCAAAAAAGAGGCTGTAGGATTACAATCAGCGCACCATCACCCCTAATTCCAGGCCGAAAGTGCGTGGCCGCGGCCTGTTGGACACCACATCGAAAGCACCCGGCGCGATGGGCTGGACCATGCGGTAACTCTCCGCGCCGCTTTCATTCGTGGCGTTCTCGATGAACAGTGAAAGGGACCAGCGCCCGGTTCCGATGCCGGCCCGCATGTCCACCCTGTCAATGCTGTCACCGGGCAGGTAGGACGGAAACGCCGAAAAGCTGCGCTTGCTGCCATGCTGCCAGCCTATGCGTCCGAAGCCGACGACACTGCCCGTTACCGTCCGGCTATATTCTGCCGTAGCACTCGCCGTGAACCGAGGCACATCCTCAACATTGTCTCCCGCCCGGATGCCGGTCCCCGGGACTGCCGCCGCATACGTTGCATGGGTGTAAGCGCCCTCTGCGCTCAGCGAGAAACCCTCTGCAAGCTGCAGGGCCGCACTCAGCTCGGCGCCCGTCGTTCGGGTTCCCCCGGAATTGAGAAGACCGTTGTATCCCGTATCCCCAATCGGAATGCGTACTGCCACGTCTTTCCAGTTGGAATGATACAGTGCGGCTTCCAGAGCGAGGCGCCCATCGAACACTTCCGCCTTCGCTCCCAGTTCATAGCTCCAGATCGAATCCTGAACGAGCCTTTCCGGCAGCACGAGGCCCGATTGCTCGGCAAGAACGCGTATCGAGGTTGGCTGCAACTGTCCGCCCCGAAAACCTTTCGCCGCGCTAACATAGATCGTGGCGTCGGCGTCAGGGTGCCAGGCGATGGAAAAGCGCGGATTCCAACTGGTGTAACTATTGCCGGTCTGGCGGGTCAGCACCCCTGAATTTGATGCAGCAGAGCCAATACGTTCCCGGAAATAACGAACCCCTGCCGAGAGATCGACCGTCGTATCCGGCAGGGTGTAGACTGCCTCCCCGAAAATGGCGCGCGTTTTATCCGGCGCGTGTCCGATGTAATCAATGTCCAGGCTTGGATACTGGAAAAGATCATAACGCCGTGCATCGCGCAAAAAGCCACCTAGTGTCCAATTCAGATGACGACTTGCCGAGGATGAAAGCCTGATTTCATGCGCATCGGTTTGTATGTCGATCACGGAGTGGAGCGGATGCCCCACGCTGATGCCTGTCTGGTTCAGATGGAAATAGCCATGGGAATACCCATAGAAGGCTTCGATATTCCCCAGGTCATAGTGCGCGCTGATACCGGACAGTTCATAGCGGTGATCGGTGGCGATGATATTGAGCCGGGATTGTTGACCGCTGTCCGTGGCATTGCTGTCCCCGCCGGGAAAGCTGCCATCGTAGCTGGAAAAGCTGGCGTTGACCGAAAGGCGCGCCGTGGGATCGAAACGAGCTTTGACACGATAGGTCCTGATGGTCTGATCGTTGACATTGGCCCGGCCGGTCAGGTCACTGTCGATCCAGCCGGGCAAATACTCGGCGGTGCCTGCCATACGCACCGCCAGGACGCCTGGCAGGATCGGCACGTTCAACGCACCTTTGAGCCCCGAGTTGGTCCCGCCGTCTTCCGTCTGCGAAGCATAAGCATTGGCCTTCGCTTCCCATTCGGTCAGGCCCACACCCTTTGTCAGAATTCGTACCGTGCCACCCATGGAGCCTTCGCCGAAAAGCGTACCTTGCGGTCCGCGCAGAACCTCCACGCGCTCCAGATCCCAGGCTCGCACATCCGGGGTGATTGGCACCGTCACACCTGAAAATGGCAGATCGTCGATATAATACCCGTTCTCGTTAGAGCCCAGTGAGGTTGAAATACCACGGATAGTGACTTTGAGGAGGCCGTTGCCGCGATCGACCATACCGACACCGGGACTCTCCTGCAAAATCTCTGCAATACTGCGCACGCCGCGCTGTTCCAATCCTGCACCATTTGCTACCCAGACCGCTACCGGGACGCTGATCGCCCGCTCTTCACGCTTGCGGGACGTCACCATAATCTCCGGCGGGTGCTCGGGCTTCCGCTCGGGCAGTGGCAGAGAACGACCCGGCACCCGCCGAAGCGCGCGCGGCCTGACTGACACAGGCCTCGTGATGATGAAGACGCCCGAAGAGGCTCGAGCGAAGGTGAGCCCCGTACCGATCAGCAGCTTTTTCAAGACAACGTCCGCTGAGGGAGCGGTTTGCGCGGAAAGGCGCCTTGTTGTTTTGCCTTGCACCATCCTGGGGTCAAACGCGACCTGAGACCCTGTAGCTTTGGCAAAAGCGCGCAGCGCCGCATCGAGTTGCTGAGAGGGTATCTCGACACGGGACGGTGTCTGTCCTGCGACAGCATTCCCGGGCCATGTCGGAACAGCTATGGACAGTAGCACGCAGAAACCCAACAACGCCCTGGGCACGGGTTCGCTAACTCCTGGAGGAACGGTTACCGAACAGCAACGCTAAGTTCATGGCTTTGTCAATTGCACTTTTCCATCAACCCACTTGGCGCGCACGCCATTTAATTGTCTCAGTGCATCCAGAAACCCTCTGTTGTCCGATGTTTCGAAAACGCCGGTAACGCGCACTGTTCCTGCTGCTTCATCGGCGATCACCAGCGGCTCCTTACTGTAACGGTTCATGCGTTCGACAGCCAAGGGAAGAGCGATGTCGTCAAAACTGACTTGACCTTTCCCCCAAGACGCACCCGTCTCAATTGAGCTGATCTGCTGCGCGCCGTTTCCGCGTGCCGGCATGGTCAGTTCCTGCCCCGGGCTCAGGAACTCTTCATCACTCCTTTGCAAGTCGAGTTTTGCAGTTCCTTCAGCTCCTTCAGCAACGTTGCGCAGGATCGCCACGCGCCCCTGATAAAGGACGACGTGAACCTGCGCGCCCAGCTTCTCTACACTGAAGGATGTCCCTGTCGCGACGACCAGTTTGTCTCCGACCGAAACCGTGAATGGGCGCAAGGGGTTGTGGGCCACATCAAAGCGCGCCCTCCCCTTTTCCAGGACCAGGGCACGGCGCTGATCGCCAAACGTGGCCTGCACGCTGCTATCACCATCCAGTGAAAGCCGGGAGCCGTCATCCAGCATGGCCACTTGCGTTTCCCCGATTCCGGTATCGAAGACTTTGCTTTCCGGCCCGGCCAGCCAGAACGCCATACCGGCAGCCGCAGCGCCCAACGGAGCCAGGATGCCCGCGACCCACCAACGAATTCTCGGTGGCTTTTTCCAGCGCCGTAACGTCGCTTCGCGATATCGGTCGATCGCGCCGGACCGCATATGCAGTACCTCAGGCATGCTGGCGATGGCTTCGGTCATATCCCACACTGCGGCAGCGCGTTGAAAGGCGTCGTGATTGTCGGGCTTGGCTAACCATGCGTCCAACTTTTCGCGCAGGGCAGGCGACAATTCGCCTTCAGCCAGTTCCAGGCACCATAGTGCTGCCTGCTCATCCCGGTCGGCAGGGAGATCCCATTCTTGGGTCATAGGTGTTCTTCCTGCAAAGCGCGCGCCAACGCGGCCATCGCCTTCGCGACCTGCTGCTTGACGGCGCTTGGAGAAATCCCGCAAGCGAGTGCAATGTCGACCTGGCTGATCTTCTCGAAGCGGTAGAGGATGAAGATGTGGCGTGTGCGTTCCGGCAATGTTTCAAGCGCCTTCATCGCCATCGCGAGTTGCTGCTGCCCTTCGAGGATAACATGGGCATTCAAGGGATCGCGATGGCGGTCCTGCTGGGCACTGATCGTTTCCTTGTAACGTTCACGGACCGCTCCATGCCGCTGCCGGTCGATCAGGAGGTTCTGTGCGATCTGAAAAACGTAGCTGTCGCGGCGGACCTCATGCTGCTCCAGCAAACGGATCAGCGTTTCCTGGGTCAGGTCCTCCGCCTCAGCATGATTGCGGAGCCGGCGCAGGAAGAACGCCTTCAGCGCAGGCTCCCATCGCCGTATTAGGGCTTCGGGGGAGGGTTCGGTGTTGTTCATCACGTGAAGGTCACTGTACCTCATGAATGGGTAGGACGCACGACTTCGCTTGGAGGACAGTCATAACTTTCACAACACCCTTTCGGCTGCCAATGGAGCAAGCGCGAGGCGATTATCCAGGCGCCGCCCGTCGCGGAAATTCGTGCGCTTTTAGATGATGGACATGAATCACACGTCGTGAATGGCGACACATATCGCGGTATCCCAGTGCAGTTTGGAAATAACAGAAAGGCGGGTTCCGTTGGTCTCAATAGACTCAACGAATGGTACCCGACGATTGAGCGGTAACCGCAGCGGAGAGACCCTCTGCCGCAAACCAGGACCAAGCGAGCTTTCGACCTCAGAACGTTTGGCGATAGAGTTCGAGGTAGGCACGGGACGTTGATGTCAGCCCGTCCTTGTTCCGGACATCGTACTCAAACCACCCTATTCCAGGCTGCTGCCCAGTACGCCGAATTATTATAGCATCATCCGCACCGAGGGTGACTGTCAGCCACTGGGCGTACTTCGCTGGTACCCGCCCCGCCGTTACTCGACTATCAAGAGGATCTACGCTAGCGGCGAAGTCAATTTGAATGTCGTTATTAACATACTGATAAGACGTGGCCTTAAGGTCTGGACCCCACGGCAACCAGTCAACTACACCAAAGAATTTACCCGTCGCGGTATTCGGCTTTGGAATGTCGGAAAATGATTGGAAATCAGCCATCAAGTCGTCGACGGTAATGGCTTTTACTCGTGCGATATCAATCGGCGTTCGCGAGCTTGCGCTGAATAGCCACTTGATCTCCGGCAAGACAATCAGCCTCATTCCATATTCGACTTGAGCGATTTTCTCGGGACTGGTGATGTACAGATCTGCTGCTTCGCCGAAGCGGGCGATTAGTTGAGCAGCAGCTTCTCGGCCTGCGGGATCGGTGAACATAGCACGCTTGGATCGCTCGAGAATCGCAGAAATCGAAGATGGCGAGTTGAAGTCTACCGCACCGTCTAAAAGCTGCAATCTGACAGCTTCAAGGTTCTTACCGACCTGTATCGCGTTGGTGCTGGTATCCTGAATCTCATAACCAGCATGAACAAGCAGTTTGAAGTTGAACGCTGTTACTTTTCGCGCGAATGCACGAACGTCTGCGTCGCTGCTTATCAATGCCGTGTAAGCGTCGAAATTTCGCAGTTCTGCCGGTGTTTTTGTGAAACCTGCATTGCGGGCCATCGCATCGGTATGCTCCCACCCTAAGACTTGGCTCACCGGAGACGCAACAACTCCGTCCATGGCCGGTACAATGCCCATGTAGAAAAAGCCGGTATCCAAGCTCATGGCCCCGACTTTCACCGGCACCCGGCCAGGGTTCTCCGGAACCATGGCCCCGGTCAGCTGATCCGCCACGCCTGGGCCAAATTGACCTTTCGTAAGCGCGCATTTCATAGCACGCTGCTTCCGGAGGCAGTGCGGCCATCATAGTTGACGCTGGACGAGACAGGCCGCCGCAG
>NZ_JABXWS010000135.1:0-1491 GCF_015594425.1 Novosphingobium sp. HR1a | reverse complement strand
ACTCACCCGCATCCAACTGCTCGTGCTCGACGACTGGGGCAGCCATGGGCTGACCGAGCAGCAGCGCGGCGATCTGCTTGAAATCTTCGAGGAGCGCTACAAGCGTAAATCCACCTTGATTACGGCTCAGTTACCGGTCGCTCAGTGGCACGAAATGATCGGTGCCCCCACGATCGCTGACGCCATTCTCGACCGCCTGGTACACAATGCCCACCGCATAACACTCGAAGGCGACAGCATGCGCAAAACCCGACCCGCGCCCCTCTTGACCGACATAGAGAAAGCCGAAATCATAACCGCCTGAACCACAACAAGGCACCTATGACCAAACTGCGCCGACTGTCCGGGACTTAGCGAAACGCCTGTCCGCGATTTTGTGAAACGGCTGTCCAGAACTTCTGAAATACGCAGTTCGCGCGCAACAGCGCCCGATGATGCTGAATTTATTGTCCATACCAGAACGGTCTGAAGCGGGTTTCTGAAAGGGCCTGGCTGGTGGCTGCAATCTCGAAATCGCTTCCGCGCGGCCAGACTGACGCCTTAAAACCGAATTTGTCGTAGCCTCCGATAGGGTCGCACCGCAGTGCAGCACGCTCAGCCGAATGGATTGTCGTCAGCGTACCGCTGGCTGATGAACCTGGTGTTGTTCGTGAACGCATCGATGTCATGCTGGGCCAGGTTACGAAGGATCTCATCGACCTTGTGCTGTATCTGATCGAGAGACTCGTTGAGAATGAAACTGGCAGACTTCCCGGTCTTGCGGAAGATCTCGGCGCGATGATCCGGCGGAATGTCAATGTAACTCTTGACCAATTTGGGCAAATGCTGCTCACGCATCTGAATGACATCCACTTGGGTGAAGCCGGGAATTTGCTCCCGCTCCATCGCCTTTTCAGCATCTACAAGGCATGCGAAGATCCGGCGGATGCGCTCTTTGGCGCCATTTGGAACACGGTCGTCTTCGTAGTCCACCTGGACCGGAGGGATTGTTGGAGCCAGAGGCGTAGGAGGAGTGTTCGGGGAGGCCGTGCCGCTCAATGCACGTGCTATGCGGCTGAAAATGCCATCTTCGCTCATCGTCGTCGGCCCTCCTTTCCTCGTTTGCGGCGTGCTTACATGGTTCCGTATAAGCCGTTCATCTGGAGAAATGTAGTCAGCCCGTGAGATCCGCCAGACGAGCAAGCGGCTCGGTACGCGACCGGTGAACTCCAGGGCGACGCGAACAAGTGTAAGCGCGAAATTCCGCGCACCTGTTCGGTTGAGTGACGCGGTGTGAAGGATGTGTCCACCAAGGAAGAGGTGGACACATGGAGTTGGCACCGATGGGCCGCTATGGGCTCGAGGTTGTAAGGGTGACGAGTAACGGCCGGCGCTATTATGGTCGGGCGGGGAAGGCACGGTTGATCGAGGCGTGCCTCGAGCCGGGCATATCGGTGGCGAGGCTTGCGCTGGAGCATGGTGTCAACGCCAACCAACTGCGCAAATGGGTCG